>NZ_NFHI01000006.1:0-84451 GCF_002159255.1 Massilimicrobiota sp. An80 | reverse complement strand
CCGAACAAAAAAGAAAGACATATAAGGAAAATAGTACAAATTTATCAATTTGCATAAAAAATAAAAAGAAGTGGTAGATTTAATAAAAAATTCTACCACTTTGTCAACAGCCTGAAATCAGCTTTATAAGCTGATTTATACAAAAGCATGTTTTCTTACTTTTAAGTAACAGATCATTTGAGCACTTAATGTCAAAATCCATGAAATTGGATAAGAAATATAAAGAACAAAGAGAGAATGATTCATTTGGAAGACTGTAAATATCCAAATAACACGGAATAAACAGGCTCCTGTTAAAGAGATAAGCATAGGCATGACTGAGTATCCCATACCTCTTAAACTTCCTACAATGACATCCATAATACCACATAAAAAATAAGATGCACTGACAATACTTAAACGAATAAGCCCAGCAGAAATAACTTGTGGATCAGTTGAATAAATAGTTAATAAAACATCTCCTAACAAGTATGCTCCAAAACCTAAAACAAATCCAATAATACTAACAACAACTAAACATCTCACAAGAATTTGATTCACTCTTGAATAATTCTTTGCTCCCATATTTTGACTGGTAAAACTTAAGGATGTCTGATAAATAGAATTCATAGCCGTATAGACAAATCCTTCAATATTACTTGCTGAAGTATTTCCAGCAACAATAATAGATCCAAATGAATTCACTGATGATTGAATTAAAACATTTGAAATATTAAATACCATTCCTTGTAATCCTGCAGGTAATCCAATTTGCAACATTTTTATTAATTTATCTTTATGAAAACGTAATTGATCTTTAGATAATTTTAAAACACCATCAGCATGAATTAAACATCTTAACACTAATACTGCTGATATACATTCAGACATCATTGTTGAAATGGCGACTCCTGCAACACCTAAATGAAAAACAATAACAAAGATTAAATTGAAAATAACATTAATAATTCCTGCAAAAGTTAAATAATAAAGTGGTCTTTTGGTATCCCCAACAGTTCGTAATAAGGCTGCCCCAAAATTATAAACCATAAAACCAGGCATACCAATAAAATAGATATGCATATATATTGTTGATAAATCAATCACATTTTGAGGTGTTCCCATTAATTCCAAAAGTGGTCTTGCAAATATATTACCTACAAAAATCATAATAATTCCACCATAAATAGCAGTACAAATAGCCGTATGTACTGTTTCTGATGCATTTTTATCATCGTGAGCCCCACAAAATCTTCCAAATAAAACATTGGCTCCAACCGATATTCCTATGAACAGATTCACTAATAAATTGATTAATGAACTTGTTGATCCTACAGCTGCTAATGCATCACTGCCAGTAAATCTCCCCACAACAATAATATCAGCTGCATTAAATAATAATTGTAATATTCCTGATAGCATCAATGGCACAGAAAATATAATAATTTGTTTTAATAATGGACCATGACACATATCAATTTCATAACTTTTATTCATGATTTTCCTCCCCATTTCTTCGCTTGCATATTATAGCACTCTTTCATTAGAAAATATGATCTTTTCTTTTTTTGAAATGATATGATTGAATATTCAAGTTATTTCAATAAAAAAAGATGAATCAACTCATCTTTTTCATTTATTTTTAAATATCAGATATAGAATATAGAGAATAACACATTCCAAAAGACATGCTAAGGTAACAAGTATTGCAAAGTAACTAATCAGCGATAAAGTCTGATTTCCTCTATTAAATGCTGTTACAACTAAGAAAACAATAACACTTATTAACCCTATTCTTCTTAAATATTTAAAAAATTTATAATATCTTTCTGCTAAAAACTGATACTTTTTCACATTATTTACCTATACAAAAGCGTTTAAATAACTCATCCAGTAAGTCCTCTTTTGCTCTTTCTCCTAAAATCTCTTTTAAACTTTCCCAACTTTCATATAAATCTGTAACAATTAAATCAGTTGGCACATATTCTTGCATTGCTTGAATAGCATTTTTTAATGATTGATTTGCTTTTTCTAATAATTGAATTTGTCTTGCATTTGCAAGAATATCATCTTGTGATGAAGTAATTTGTCCTAATTCAAACATAGCTTTAATCTTTTGAATTAATGGTTCAATATCATGATTCTTAGCACTAATTGCAATACCATCAATATCTTTGATTTCTCCCTGATCCTTTTTATTAATGACAATAATTCTTTGTGTATCCTTTGATAACTCTAATAATTCATAATCTTCTTGAGTTAATGGTTGAGAACCATCTAATACCAATAATACTAAATCTGCTTTATGAACCAGTTCTTTTGATTTATGAACACCAATATTTTCAACAACATCATCAGTATCTCTGATACCCGCTGTATCAATCATATTTAAAACAATATGATCTAATCGAATCGTTCCTTCAACAATATCCCTTGTCGTTCCAGCAATATCTGTAACAATGGCTTTATCTTCATCTAATAAAGCATTTAACAAGCTTGATTTTCCAACATTAGGTTTTCCTATAATCACTGTTGAAATACCATCTTTTAATAAATGAACATTTTTAGATGAATCAATAATATGATTCATTTTTTCTTGTAATTGTATACTTTTAGGAAGTAGAGATTGAGCTGTTAATTCTTCAACATCTTCATATTCAGGATAATCAATATTGACTTCTATCTGTGTAATAATCTGAATGAGATCTTCTTTTAAATCTTCAATAAAATGACTGATATTGCCTTGAATTCCTCTTAATGCTAATTGAGAAGCATAATCATTTTTAGCACTAATTAAATCACTAATAGCTTCTGCTTGTGATAAATCAATACGTCCATTTAAGAAAGCACGTTTTGAAAACTCTCCATGTTCTGCCATACGTGCACCCATCTTTAAACAAAGATTCAAAACCTTTTGAGTAATAAAGATACCACCATGACAGTTAATCTCTACCATTTCTTCTCCCGTAAAAGTTCTATGTCCACGATATATATTAACCAAAACTTCATCAACTTTTTCATCTTGATCTTTAATAAATCCATATGTAATAGTATGACTTGCTTTATCCATGATTTTTCCAGTAAAAAACTGTTGAACAAAAGCAATACATCCTTTTCCACTTAAACGAATAATAGATATAGCTGCTTCTAATCTTGAAGTTGCTATAGCAACAATAATATCATCATTCATGAAATCATTTCCTTTCTTTTTCATATAGTATAACAATATCTTTTCAAAATATCTATGCAGATATAGAAAAAAGGAAACAAAAAGTTTCCTTCATCCATTTTGAAATAACATATATCTTTCTTGAGAATTCAATTTCACAATATGTTTAAAGTATTCATTTTGATTTTGAAAATCATCTCTATGCAACTGTTCTGTTATTTTTCCATCTTGTATATATAATAATCTTGATGCATAAGATGCAACCATAACATCATGAGTGACTAATACAATCGTTTTATGTTCTTTTTCATGAAATGCTTTTAAAATATTCATTAATTCAAAGGTATTTTGACTATCGAGATTTCCTGTAGGTTCATCAGCAATAATCATCTCTAGTTGCCCTATAAATGCTCTTGCTATGGCAACTCTTTGTTTTTGTCCTCCTGAACATTCTCCCGGATATTTTTTTAATATATCTTCAACTCCTATTTTATAAGAAATTTTTTGTACTCTTTCTTTAATCTTGTTGGTAGGGACATTATTCATTGATAAGGGAAAAGCAATGTTTTCTTCAATTGTTAAATAATCTAAGAGTTGATAATCTTGAAATATAAAACCAATTTTTTGATTTCTAAACTGACAAATTTCATAATCAGTGAAATGAGATAAGGGTTGACCATATAAATAAACCTGACCATCTGTAGGTTGATCCATCGTTGACAGACATTGAATTAAAGTTGTTTTTCCTGAACCCGATGGCCCCATAATAGCAATAAATTCTCCATCTTTCACTTCTAAAGAAACATGATCCAATGATTTCACTGGATAATCTGTCATCTGGTCATATATTTTTGTTAGACTTTGAGCCACTATAATAACATCATTCATAACAAATCCTCCTTTAAATATTGTTTTGTTGAATAATAACAAATCAGCATTGATATCAATACATTACATATAAAATAACCCATAATCACTGCAATAATAGTGAATGACATATGACTCAAGATATAGAATTTTATAAAAATAACAATAATATATAAACCTGGTAATAAACTCACCATCATATAGAAAAGTAACCATTCTTTTTTTAATAAAGTCAGTTGATGTATTTTTGTCATTCCCATTTTATGAATAAGTTGTAGTGATTTTTTCTTTTGATGATTCATCATTAAATTCTTATATGTCATACAAAACATAATCATTGGTAACATAATGATATAAGCTATAATCATTCTATACATCTCAATACTGTTATCAAGATTAAAACAAACCAAAGTGACCATAATAATACTTACAATCATAAATATTTGTATAAATAAAACTGTATATTTTAGTTTTAAAAAGATTTCACCATAGACAATCAGTTGATCAACTTGATTCAACCATTTTGTGCTTTTTTTCTTTTCAATAAATTCAGGTATAACATATCTTATGATTCCATATGTTCCTATAGCTCCTATAACTGAAAAGATAATATATGCTGTTGTTTGATGTTCATTAAAAATAGTTAATAATAAACCACAAAGATAAATAATGATATAAATTCGGCTTGAAAGAGTTATAAATGTTGCTTTTCGATATTTATTTTGTTTTGTTCCATTCAACATCTTGATTATATTTCCACGATACACATAGCCAATATTTAAAATCAAAGAAATCACATATAAACAAGACATCATTAATATTGTTTGAAAGAGTGTATCTTTTAAAATATAAACATCAGCATTGATATTTATAAGAACATATAAATAATTTATCATAGAAGGTGTTATCAAAATACCAAGTAGAATGCCTACAAGACTTCCGATGAAATAAAGACATGTATTTTGATAAAAAAGATAGAAAATAAATCTTTTATTTGTCATCCCACATATTTTCATTAAAGAAATCTCTTGATTCTTATTTTCTAAAACATAGATATTCGTATAAATAATCAGACATCCAGTAAACATCACAACAAATAGTGTTGTAGCTGAACCCATCATCATCTTACTATAATAACTGACATCTAATGCAAAATAAGGATCATATAGTAATGCTAAGAAAATATAACAGATTACAGCCATAATCATAATAGTTATACCAAATAATAAAGATATTTTCTTTTGCCTCAATAAATTTTTTATCGCAAATTTCATTGTTTACATCCCCTTTATGATTTTAACTGAGAAATATTACATTTTGCATCAGTATAAACATTTTTAGCATGTTCTTCATCAATCATTTCTAACATACCATAAGCATCATTATAAACTTCTAAATTTTCTTTTTCTTTGACAAAGAACAAATAATCTTTTTGTTGTTGTGCTCTAAAATAAGCTTCTGGTACAACCTCAACATATGCTGTACTTCTAATTTGATCTGGTAGCTGTTCTAAACTGCCTTTATCTAACAAAGTTTCTTTTGGATAGTTAGCATAAGTTGAAGCCGATACACTTCCACCATCTCGCCATATAGTCACTTGTTGATCTAATTGACCTTTGATCATCTTCTTAATTGTAATTTTCATACTTTGTTTAATTTTTCCATTATCATAAATTTGAGATTTGTCATATTGATCCATTGTTCCAACAAAAACATAATCCACTTGATTCATCATATCTTGAGGATCAGTCATATCATATTTTTTATCTACTCTTTCTAATTGGGCACATAACTTATCCATATTATAATAAGTATGATAACCATTCACATCTGTAGTATTCGCATCATCAAAACTAGGAACATCTGCTTTTCCACATCCTACTAATACAAAACTCATTAAAATCATCAATATTTTTCTTTTCATTTTATTTATTCTCCTGTTTATTTTGTATATATTGATTTAAAATAGTATCAATTTTCTGGCCATCATCTTGAAGAATCATAGCATTAATCAGATTATATGTTTTCCCATCTTTTAATTGAAAATAATAATCATATGTGTTCATTTCTGTTGCAAGATTTGATCCGGGAATTTTCATAAATCTTGTAACTTTTTGGACTTGAACATGATCAATCTGATCATAATGAACATGATGAAGTTGTTCTTTTCCTTTAAGCACATCTCTTGCATATTTTATTCTTTCTTTAAAAGTTTTATTATCAACATAATGAATTCCAGAATCATCAAACTCTACAAATAACTGACTATGTGGCTGTATAGATAAAGTATTCATTTCACCTAATCCTAATCCATAAGCAATAACTTGAATGACTATAAATAAAATCATTGTTCCAACCAAAACAGATAAGCTTGTATTAACACCATAATACATCGCAACACCTAATAAACATGAAAGAATGACTTGAATAAAAATCTTTCTTTTTAATAATGACTTTGTTAATCTTCTTCCAATGCTCACTTTATTCGTTGTTTTTTGAAAACCTAAATGACTCTTTAACATATCATTTTCCTCCTCACATTTGATTTTCTTTCCTTTTCTGCCTTCATTGAACACTATAGAGTCACTTTACAGTCAAGTCTTTTTTGAAAAAAAACTTGATTTTTATTCATTTTATTGCTTACAGCATATATCTATCTATATTTTTATCATATTCTTTTTGACATATTTATCAATAGAAGTACCACCAACAACACTTTATAGACTTATTCTACTTTTGTTGTTTAAAAATCTCATTATTGAACCCTATCTATCTCAATGACTTTTATAAATTGCTATGGTATAATGTAATCATAAAGAAAGGAAAGATTATAATGAAGCGTATCACAACAGGAACAGAAAATTTTAAAGAATTCATGGATAAGAATTATTATTATGTTGATAAGACAATGCTTATAGATGATGTCTTAAGTGATAAGGTCATGCTGTATACAAGACCTAGACGTTTTGGAAAAACGTTAAACATGAGTATGCTTTATTATTTCTTTTCTAATCAGGAAAAAGAGAATACTTATCTTTTTGAGGGTTTGAATGTATCAAAACATCAACATCTCATGCTTCATCAAAATCAATATCCTGTCATTTTTCTATCTTTGAAAGATTTATCTAGAGAAAATATGAATTTGCAAATAGATAAATTTAAAGCTATGATTTCAAAAGTTGTTGAAGATTATTTTGAATTAAAGGACAGTCCATATTTAAGTGAAGCTGAAAAATTAATCATTGATAACTATCATTATAAAAAATCTTCTGAGAGTGATTTAAGAGATGCTTTGTATAACTTGAGTATTTTTTTAGAAAAACATTATCATCAAAAAGTCATCATTCTCATAGATGAATATGATGTGCCTTTACAGAGTGCCTATCATCATGGTTACTATGATGAAATGGTTGATTTTATAAGAAGTGTCTTTTCATCTGCTTTAAAAACTAATGATGCACTGGAAAGAGGAGTATTGACTGGCTGTCTTAGAATATCTAAAGAAAGCATCTTTACAGGTCTTAACAACTTTACAGTCAGAACCATCACGGATGTAGAGGCATCTGATTGCTTTGGATTAACCCAAGAAGAAATTGATGAACTTTTGAAATACTATAATCTTATGGATAATCGTCAAGAGATGAAGGAATGGTATGATGGCTATCTGTTTGGAAAGACGGAAATCTATAATTCATGGAGTGCCTTGAACTATGTCAAGAAATTACTGAATGATGATCATTTTCAGGCTGTATCTTTCTGGGCGAATACCAGCAGCAATGATCTTGTTAAAACATATATCGAATATGCAACGATGACAATGAAGGAAGAATTTGAAAGATTGATCAATGGTCAAAGCATCATCAAGAAGATTGTTCCTGAACTGACGTATCGAGAAATGGACTTTCATAGTATTCAGACAATGAATGACAATGTCTATAGTTTTCTGTTGTTTACTGGTTATCTGAAAATCAAGAGTAAGGTTGATAATGATCATCCTTATACCTATGAACTTGTGATTCCTAATAAAGAAGTCAAATATATCTATGAAGATATCTTTATGAAATGGTTTGACAGCTATCAAAGAAAAAGAGATTTGTCATTCATAGAAGCTTTGATACAAGAAGATGTCATGAAAGCTAATCGCTTATTGCAGGATGTTCTCCAACAGAGCATCAGCTATTATGATAACTATGAAAACTTCTATCATGGTTTCATGGTAGGCTTTTTAAAGGCTAATGGTTATACAGTTCAATCCAACAGGGAAAGTGGAGAAGGAAGATTTGATATAGCAGTGCTTCCTTACAGTATACTTGATACAGCACTGATTATAGAATGTAAACATTCAACTGGTATCAAGGAACTAAGAAAAGACAGTGCCAAAGCAAGTGAACAGATTATCAGACAGAAATATATTGAAGGACTGATAGAAGAAGGATACGAACATGTCATAGGATATGGTATATCTTTCTATAAAAAACAATGCATTATAACAAAAGCAGAATAATTTCTGTTTTTAATACTAACAATTATAAACAAAAGCAATGAATCTTTATAGAATCATTGCTTTTATTTTATCTTTTAAAAATACTTTTTTCTATGACAATAAGGACATTCATTTAATGATTTTGAAATGAAATGTTTATATAGTTTTTTCCCGCAATGAGGACATTTCCATGATGTCAGCCATAATACTATAGACAATACCAGAAATAAATCACTTCCTATATAACAAAACCATGCAACATACTCATTAGCATAAATAGGGAAAAAATAATTTGAATCTTGAGAAAATAACATACCCATTAAAGCTAAAAACACACACATCACTATGAATATATATAATACATTTACAACATTTCTTTTATTTTTAAAAAATTCTTTCATAACCTTATAAATTTGAACGATGATATATCTTTCAAATATATCCTCCTTTCTTTATTATTTATAAACATAACATAAAAATATGAAAAACTTGTGTCACAAAATATTTTATCATATGTAAAAAGGTTCTGACTTTAAAATAAGTCAAAACCTTAATAATATTAACAATAGTTTTGTAAATACATAGTGGGATAATCTTTATATTTTTGAGCTTCTTTTTCATCTAAGAAAATAGAATAATGAATTTGTTGAGATGAAATTTGATGAGGTCCACTACAGTTACCAAATCCTTCAATTTCAAAAGTATAAGATTTCTCATTTCCTTTTACATTAATGACTGTCCCACTCATGACGATACCTTGTACAATAAAATAGACAGTTTGTCCTTCTTTAAGCATTTTCTTCCAATCCTTCAAATTGTAAACGATAATATTTCGCATAAACATTATTTTTATTTAATAAGAACTGATGTGTTCCTCTCTCTACAATACCATTATTACCAATCACAATAATTTCATCAGCATTTCTAATTGTAGAAAGTCTATGAGCAATTGTAATACAAGTACGATTCTTTGATAAGGCTTCTAGACTTTTTTGAATATGACGTTCACTTTCATTATCCAATGCACTTGTTGCTTCATCAAGAATTAAAATCTTTGGATCTTTTAAGAATATTCTCGCAATAGAAATACGTTGTTTTTGTCCTCCACTTAAACGTGTACCTCTTTCACCAACATATGTATCATAACCATCAGGTAAACTCATAATAAAATCATGAATATTGGCTTTTTTAGCTGCTTCAATAATTTCTTCATCACTAGCATCTGGTTTTCCATAAGAAATATTCTCTTTGATAGACCCAGTAAATAAATATACATCCTGTTGTACAATCCCAATAGATTGGCGTAATGATTTGAGAGTTAATTTTCTAATATCTTGACCATCTATTTCAATACTTCCACCTGTTACATCATAAAAACGAAGTAACAATGAACAAATGGTTGTTTTTCCTCCACCAGATGGACCAACTAATGCAATAGATTTTCCTGAATCAATATGAATATTGAGATGATCTAATACTTTTTCATCATCATATCCAAAGCTCACATCTTTATAATCAATAACACCCTGAACATTAACTAAATCATGACTGTCTGGAGCATCTTGAATTTCAACTTGAGTTTCCATCACTTCATTGAATCTTTTGAATCCTGAATAACCTTTTTGAAGCATTTCTGTAAATTCTACTAAGACTTCAATTGGAGTAATAAAGATATTAATATATAAAGCATAAGTTGCAAGAGCGACAGGTTCTAATGATCCTTCAGCAATAAAGAATCCCCCAGCAACTAAAATCGTAACATATAAAAGTCCCTGAAAGAAATTGTTACCACCTTGGAATTTTCCCATACAATGATAATTATTTTTCTTACTTTGTAAAAATCTTTCATTACTTCTTGCAAATTTATGTCTTTCAATATCTTCATTTGCAAAAGATTTCACAACTCTAATTCCAGCTAAAGTATCCTGTAAAGAGGCATTAACACCTGCAATCTTTTGACGATTATCCATAAATGTCTGTTGCATAGATTTGTTTTGTTTTAATGAAAACAACAACATACATAATGTTACAATCATCAATAAGATAGTTAAAGGAACATGAATATACATTAATAAAATAAATGAACCTATAATTTTAAGTAATGATATAAATACATTTTCTGGTCCATGATGAGCAAACTCACAAATATCAAATAAATCACTTACTAACTTACTCATCATTTCCCCTGTATTATTACGGTCATAATAAGAAAAAGATAATTGTTCAAACTTATCAAATAAATCTTTTCTCATATCTCTTTCCATTTGAGCACCCATAATATGTCCCTGTGCTGATACATAATATTTACATAATGCACGAATAGCATACATAATCAGTAAAAAGATGGCTAACCAGAATAAACTTTGAATAATTGTCTGATGATCAGCGATATATAATGTATCATTTAAATAATTTAAGATTTGAGGAAAAGCCAAATCAATAAGACTGATAATCATGGCACAGATCATATCTAAAAAGAAAACTGTTTTATATGGTTTATAATATTGTATAAACTTTCTCATAATCTTCATAATATACCCTCCATTCTACAACTTTTCCCATTATAACATATCTAAAAAAAAAGAAAACATTTCTGCTTTCTTACTCATCAAATATATTAAAAATATCTATTTTATTCTCTAATAAATAAGCTTTTTGATCTTTGATTATATCATTTCCATTGATGATATATACTTGTTGATCATCTAATTCAATTTGATATGTGGATCCTTTTGTTTTTTCATAATCCTTTTGAGCATTTTGAACATGAATAGACTGATTTCATGTCTTAACTAATAAATCAATCTTATCTTGATTGTGAATGGAATATTGAATCGGCTTTTCTTGTTTTCCATAAATCGTTAATGTTTCATATTGATAAGAAGGTTGCTTCATTTTTAAACTTGACCCTCCTACCACAACAATAAACAATACAAGTATGGCTATGATTTTTCTTTTCATGATTCCCACTCAAGTTCATTCTATCATAAACAAATGAAAATCTTATGTATAATTAAAAAAACTCTATCCATGATAGAGTTTAATCAACATATGAAATTGTCGTAAATCTTCCTTTTCCTTCTCCCTGACTTTCAGTTTTTAAATGTGGACCCATTTCAGAAATTGTTTGATGAATCACTTTTCTTTCATCAGCAGGTAAAGGATCAAGTTTCACATCTATCTTTGTACGTAAGACTTGTTTACCAAGTCTTTTTGCCATAGCTGAAACTTTTCTATATCTATTTTCTTTATATCCATTAATATCTAAGCTAATTTCAAATCTTTTCTTAAATTCATTTTGTACAGCTTGTCTTGCGATAAAATTAAATGCTCTTAGAATAACCCCATTTTTACCAATTAAAATAGAATTATTATCTGTATTAATATTACAATAAATACGTCCATCTTGAGTATATGAAACAGTTTCTACTTGAAATTCCATATTTGTAAGTGTCTTTCTTACAAAGTTTTCTAAATATTCCTGAACCATACTCTGACAATAACATTCAATCACAACTTTTTTAGAAAATAATCCCTTTTTTTCTTCAATAATTTCATATGTCAATTCATCAGGAGTAATTCCTAAATCTTGGCAAGCATGTTGAATCACATCATCTAATGTTTTTCCTTCATATGTCTTCATAGTTTTGCCCAGTCCTTATTTATCTTTTTTCTTTTCAATGTGATATAGTTGAATATAAACTGTTCTTGCAATTGTAATTAAACTTGTTGTAATCCAGTATAATGACATTGCTGTTGGCATTGATACTGCAAACCATACAATCATAACAGTCATGACAATATTCATTGTTTTCATTGATTGTTGTTGTTTTGAAACCTTATATCTTGGATTTCTCTTTAACATAATATTATTGATTTCAATCGCAAAATATTGTGTTAAACCAACCAATGCTACAATAACGATATAAGCCCATTCTCCTTCTGTAATGGCTGATATTGGCGTAATTCCTAATTTTAATCCAAATAATGTTGAAGTATACAATATTTCAACTCTTTGCACTGCCTGCCAAACTGCAAGCATGATTGGTAATGTCAAGAATGTTGAAAAACTGCTTAACATGCTGATATTATGCTTTTTATATAAAGCTTGAATTTCAGCACTTTGACGCATTTGAGAGGCCTGATCTCTTCTTCCAGCATATTTTCTTTGAATTCTTTCCATTTCTGGTTGAATTAATTGCATCTTTTGAGTTGACTCTGTTGATTTAATCATGATAGGTAAAATCAGAATATTGATGAAAATTGTCATTCCCACAACACCCCAAGCAACATTACCTAACATATTACTGATAAATAAAATACCTCTCGCAATTGGATAAGTTAAAATAAAATCAAAAAAACCTAAATTCTTTAAACTCCAAGGAGTTGACTCATTAATAGCACGTGATGCAATCAGTTGTCCATTTTGATCAAGATTACTTGTACATCCAACTAATACGAAGACCACAGCTACTAAAGCAAATGCTTTTAAAAATTTCTTTGTACGTTGATCTAAATACATTGTTACTTTTCCATCCTTCTATTTATTTTATTATATAGAGATACAAGGCTTTCTAAATTATCATGATAATTCTGATTTAAAAACTGATATCTCACTATAATAATAAAATCCATCTTTTGATTGTTATCAAAAACCTGCTGAACCATCATTCTGACTTGTCTTTTTATTCTATTTCGAACAACAGCATGACCTAATTTTTTACTTACTGAGATTCCCACTCTTAAATGATCTTTGTTTTGATCAAAATAAATGACAAACTGTCTGTTTGCTATTGATTTTTTCTTTTTAATGATGGATTGGAAATCTTCATTCTTCTTAATTCGATACTCTTTTTTCATATTTTTTTAGAAAAAAAACCACATTAAAGTGGAATTTTTTTAGGCAGATAAAACTTTTCTTCCTCTCTTACGGCGACGAGCAAGTACTTTTCTTCCGCCTACTGTTGCCATTCTAGCTCTAAAACCATGAGTTTTTGATCTTTTTCTCTTATTTGGTTGATATGTTCTTTTCATTGATTACACCTCCAAAATAATAAATTTTTTATACACAATAACATATGCCCCATTATTATATGGGTTTTGCTTTTATAAGTCAATGAAAATATAGAAAATTATTTGATTATTCAAGCATTTTCTTTCCTGATAAAGTTCTATTTACTTTCATTTGTGCATATCATTTATCATGAGTATTTACGTCTATTCACAACTTATGCACAAACGCTTAAAAGTTATTCACAATTGTGCATAACTCTACATTTATTCACTTATATCGACATTTTTCTTGTGCATTATTTGTTTCTTTTTATGTGAATTAAAAAAATAAAATCATTTTGTGCACAATTATGCACATAGCATAACTTTTTATGCACAATTTCGATATCATGAAATTTGTGTAAAACTAAAAAAAGCCCGTCAATTCAATATAATTTGATGTGCATAACTATGTGAATAACTTGTGCGTATTTTTTTTCATCTTCTATTTATTCACTTTTTCCTTTATAATGTGTCTTGGAGATGGTGAAAATGAACAATTTAGATATGAACTGGCAAAAAACTTTAAGTTTATTCCAAGGAAAACTTGATGATTATGGATTAGATAAAATTACTTTTGATTCTTTTTTCACTACCTTAGAAATCAAAGACATTGTAGGAAGTGTCGTGACGATCACCATTGATACAAAATGGAGCTTAGATGTTGTAGAACCTTATTTAACGCATTTACAGGAAATCTACAATACTGTCACAAATGGACACTATCAGCTACATTTAATGACTGAAGAAGATTTTAAACAAAGTCATGCCAAACAAGAACATTTATTACATTTTGATGATCACTTAAATCCTGATTTGACTTTTGATAATTTCGTTATTGGAAACAGTAATAGAATTGCTCAAAATGCATCTTTAGCGGTTGCTATGAAACCTGGTATTTCTTATAGTCCATTATTTATTCATAGTAATTCAGGATTAGGAAAAACACATTTATTAAATGCTATTGGAAATTATGCTAAAAAACGTGATCCATCTATAAATGTTTTATTTACAACAAGTGAGAACTTTGTGAATGAATATATTCAATCATTAGCTAACCATGCAATGGATGAATTTAACTATAAATATCGTCAAATGGATATATTATTAATAGATGATATTCAATTCATGGCTACAAAAGAATCATCAAGTGAGATCTTTTTCAACATTTTTAATACTTTAATTAGTAATAAAAAACAGATTGTCATTACTTCAGATAAACCGCCACGTGATCTAAAGGGAATGGAAAGTCGATTAGTCAGTCGATTTTCATCTGGTTTAACAGTAAGTATTGATACACCAGAATTTGAAACGGCTAAAGCCATTTTAAGAAAGAAAATAGAAATTGAAAATGTTGATTATCCAATAACGGAAGAAGTTTTAGACTTTATTGCCACTCATTTTAATACTGATGTCAGAGAACTAGAAGGAAGTTTAAAAAGATTATTATTTTATAAGCTCATATGTGGTAAAAAATTAGATATTATTGACTTGAATTTTGCCTTAGAAGCCTTTAGTGATTCTTATAGTCAGCCAACACAAAAAAAAGAATTAACTGTTTCAAATATAAAGAAATGTGTTGCTGATTATTATAATTTAACGGTCGCTCAAATTAATTCTAAATCAAGAACATCTAGTATTATTGTCGCAAGACATATTGCCATGTATTTAGTCAGAGAACTCATTGAAGATATTTCATTCATTCAAATTGGTCATGAATTTGGTGGAAGAGATCATTCAACTGTCATGAAAGCTTGTCATAAAGTTCAACAGAAATTAGAAAAAGATATGAATTATCGTCAAGCTATTCAAGATATTAAAAAGAAACTTGTGTAAAAGTTATGCACACTTATCCACAACTTATGCACATCATAAAAATAAAAAAACAATGAATAAAACGTCACTTTTTTTCACTTATGCATATTGTGCACAATATTATTATTATGTTATTATTTAAATAATATAAAATATAAAGGAGATCATTTATGAATTTTAAGATTAAAAGATTGGAATTATTGAATGCTCTAACTAAAGTTTCAAGAGCTGTTTCTATAAAAAGTCCATTACCTGTTTTAACTGGTATTAAATTTGATTTAAAAGAAGATGAACTTATTTTAACTGGTAGTGATAGTGATATTACAATTCAAACAAGTATTCAAGACCATATTGATATTATTGAACCTGGTAGTGTTGTTTTATCATCTAAATATATATTAGAAATTATTAAAAAGATTGATTCTGAAGATGTACATATTTTTATTGTAGATGGAACACTTACAAGAATTGAAGGAGCTAACTCTCGTTTTGATTTAAATGGAACATCTTATATTGATTATCCTCGTATTGATTTAAATAAAACAGGTGTTAATTTACAGATGAAATCTATTGATTTAAAAGAAGCCATTGAACAAACTTCATTTGCGACAAGTGAAAAAGAAACAAGACCTGTTTTAACAGGAGTTAACTTCAAAGCTAAAGATCATGTTTTAGAATGTATTGCGACAGATAGTTATCGTTTAGCAAAACGTATTTTAAATATTGATTCTGATATTTCATTTAATATTATTATTCCTAAAAAGAGTTTAATTGAAATCAGCCGTATTATTGAAAAAGATGAACTGATTGATTTATATGTATCTGATCGTAAAGTTTTATTTGTTTTTGATCATGTTTTAATTCAAACAAGATTAATTGATGGAACTTTCCCTGATACAAGTCGCTTAATTCCTGATAGTTTTGATTACTCTATGAGTATTGATAGCACAAGTTTATTAAATTCTATTGATAGAGCATCATTACTGACAAATGAACAAACAAATATCGTTAAACTCACAATGAATCAGGATACAGTGATCTTATCTTCATTCTCTCAAGAAATTGGGTCAGTAGAAGAAAACTTATCTAGAGCTTTCTATAAAGGTGAACCTTTAAAAATTTCATTTAGTGCCAGATATTTAACTGATGCTATTAAGAGTATTAACGGACAAAAAGTGAGAGTCTTATTTACTGGTGAAATGAAACCATTTATTATTAAAGACTTTGAAAGAGAAGATATTATTCAATTGGTTTTACCTGTGAGAACTTATTAAGCTAATCTATTCACGATTAGCTTTTTTTGTTATAATTTGAATGGTGGTATTATGGAAAAAATTTTACTGGTTGAAGATGATTTACAAATAGTTAAGCATTTAAATTCTTATTTAAGAGAAAATGGTTATCATTTAATAGCTGTTGATGGTCAAAAAAAGGCTATGCAAATACTCCAACAACAATCTATAGATTTAATCTTATTAGATATTTCATTAAAAGAAGGTAATGGCTTTTCTTTATATAATGAAATTAAAGCTTATTATGATATTCCTATTATTTTCTTAACAGCCCAAAGTGATGAATTTAGTATTATTACAGGACTTGATTTAGGAGCAGATGATTATATATCAAAACCATTTCAACCTCGAATACTTTTATCACGTATTCAAAATATTTTAAGAAGATATAAAAAACAAGATCAGATATTCCAATATCAGAATCTTCAAGTTTATATTTCTCAGGCTAAAGTCTTTAAAAATCATCAGCAAATCTTTTTGTCAGCTTTAGAATATAAATTATTGTTAATATTTGTACAACATGCTCATCATTTACTAGCAAGAGAATTTTTATTAGAAGAACTTTATCAGATGACAGGTGAAGATATGAATGATAATACTTTGACTGTTTATATTAAAAGATTAAGAAATAAGATAGAAGATCAACCTCAACATCCCCAAATCATACAAACCAAAAGGGGATTGGGTTATCAACTGGGAGATTAGATCATGTATATCATTATATTCTTACTATGTTGTATTATAGTTAGTTTATGTTTTTACATCTATAAACAAAATAAAAAAATTATTTCTATTTCTAAACAAATCAATGATATTTTATTTCATCATAATGATTTTTATATTCAAAAATATAAAGAGGGAAATCTTTCTATCTTAGAGAGTGATATATGTAAATTAGTCAATAAGATTTATGAACAAAATCATTTATTAGAAAATGAAAAACTGATTCTAAAAGAATATCTGGAAGATATATCTCATCAAATGAAAACACCTTTAACAGCTTTAAATTTAATTCATGAAAGATTAAAGAAAGCAGAAGGCAATGAAAAAAGACAATTATTAAAAGAAGAAAAGAAATTATTAGATAAAATTGAATGGCTCGTGATGAGTTTATTAAAAATGGCGCAATTAGATGCCCAGACAGTCACTTTTCATCAGGAAAGTATTACACAGAAAGATTTTGTTTTGCAGTTATTAAATCCATTTGAAATACAAATAGATATGAAAGATATTCAATTACAAATTAATATTCAAGAATCAGAGATATTCAAATGTGATATTTTATGGACTTTAGAAGCTGTATCTAATATCTTAAAAAATTGTATAGAACATGTTGAACAAAATGGAATCATTCATATAGAAATGAATCAAAATCCTTTATATGATGAAATCATTATTCAAGATAATGGTTGTGGTATTGATCAGGAAGATTTAATTCATCTATTTGAAAGATTTTATAAAGGAAAAAATGCAAAGCAGGATAGTGTAGGTATAGGTTTAGCTTTGAGTTCTATGATTATTGAAAAACAAAATGGAACAATTCAAGTAGAAAATACATATCCTGGCACAAAATTTACAATTCATTTATATAAAGAAAATGTATAGATATTTGATTATGACAAATCTGTCACTTTATTGTCACGGGTTTGTCATTTTTATTTGATACAATACAATTGAGGAGGGAGAATATATGGCAATACTAGAAGTTAAAAATTTAACAAAAATATATGGAAATGATGAAAATAAGGTTGTAGCCTTAGATCATGTTTCATTTACTATTGAAAAAGGTGAATTTATAGCTATTGTAGGTTCATCTGGATCAGGGAAGAGTACATTACTGCATTTGATTGGTGGTGTTGATAAACCAACAAGTGGTGAAGTGATTGTCAATGGACAGAATGTCTATAAAAAGAATGAAAATGAATTAGCCATATTTAGAAGAAGGGAAGTAGGGTTGATTTATCAATTTTATAATTTAATTCCTATATTAACCGTTGAAGAAAATATGACATTGCCAGTATTGCTGGATAATAAACAAGTGAATCAGGAAAAACTGGATGAATTACTACGTATATTAGATTTGAAATCAAGAGAAAAACATCTACCAAGAGAACTTTCAGGAGGACAGCAACAACGTGTATCAATAGGAAGAGCATTGATGAATGCGCCATCACTGGTTCTTGCGGATGAACCAACAGGAAATCTTGATTCAAAAAACAGTAAAGAAATCATAGATTTACTGAAATTAACACAAAAAAGATATAAACAGACCTTAATTATGATTACTCATGATGAAAATATAGCGATGCAGGCAGATAGAATCATAGTGATAGAAGATGGAAAGATAAAAAAAGATGAGGTTATCAGAAAATGAAAATCATGAATACATTGACCTTAAGATATCTGAAAGCCAATAAAAAAAGAAGTTTATTGACATTACTATGTATTATGGTATCAGTGATCATGATGAGCTGTGTAGGAATAGCTTTTTCATCAGGTAAAGCCTATTATAAAAGTTATATAGAAAAAACAAGAGGAGATTACCATTATCGCATTGTTGATAATAGACAAGAAATTATTGATTTAATAAAAGATGATTCTCAAGTCGATGAATATTATTTTTCTTGTACAACACAACTTGATTATCAAGATTCACAGTTATATATGAAGTCTGGTGATTCATTATATTTTCAAAAGAAAGGACTCTATGATTATATTATTGATGGAAGATTACCTGTTAATAAGAATGAAATTGTCATAACACCAGAATTTTTAAAAATGAATCATATTGATAAAAAAATAGGAGATCAGATAACATTTGATAATCAACAAACATATACAATTGTAGGATTTATGAATAGTTATCAATCTCAAGATTTCATGGGATATATATATCAGGCATTTTCTTATATAGATTTAACTCAAGATTATACAATGTATATTAAAGATAAAGATGTTTCCAAAAATATATTTCAGCATGTACAAAATTTAAAGGAAAAAATACAAAACATGGAGAGTACAACATCTTCCAAATATTATATACCATATAATTCATCTTATTTGGCTGTACAGAATATCTTTGAAGAAGGTTTAACTGCTGGATATACAGATGTATATCATATGATTTATATTATGATTGGTATTATTAGTTTTGTATCTGTGATGATTATATATCAGGCATTCCATCTATCAACAACAGATCGTATTCAATATCTTGGGATGCTTTCAAGCGTAGGTGCTACGCCTAAACAAAAGAAATGTTCTGTTTATTTTGAAGGATTCATATTATCCGTTATTGCGATACCATTTGGAATTCTATGTAGTTTTATAGGATTAAATATTGCTTTTTCATTTGCTAATCAAATGAAAATTTTAAAAGATCTCAACTTATCTATTCATACGCAAATCTCACCATTATATTTATGTCTCGTTATTATAGGTTCGTTTTTGATTACTTTTATCGCATTATATATACCTGCAAGAAGAATATCAAAAATATCTGTGATGGATGCTTTAACGAAAAGTGATGAAGTTAAAGTGAAAAAGAAAAGACTTCAATTAAATCGTTTTTTATCAAAATTTTTAAATGTTTCATGGCAATTGTCTATTAAAAATTATAAAAGACAAGGAATCAAATCCAGAGTTATTATTATTTCCTTAATGTTATCAATGATTATCTTTGTTTCTATGACAAGTTTTGGTAAAAATTTTATTAATACTGTCAAAAAAGAAAGTGGTATTCATGATTATGATATTTCAGTTTCAGACGTTGAAATGAAAAATAGACAAGATGTCATTGATATTTTAAATAACAGTCAATATGATAATGACTATTATTTGAGAGGATTAGAATTTGTTAATGTAGATATTAATCCTGATTATTTAACATATGAAAGTCCAAAAACTATAGGAATTTATATTCAGTGTATAGATGATCAAAGATTTAATCAATTATGTGAGGATAATGGTATTCAGCCATCAAATGATTTAGCATTAACATATAATCAATCTTTAATCTTAAGTGAAAATGAAACAGAAATTTCGTCAGTTTATAAAAAAATGGACAGAAACTTCATTCAAGATATATATATCAGTTATCTAGATGAAAAAACTGAAAAAGAAAAGAAGATAGATATTCAAAATTTTCAAGATATTCAAATGATAGAAACATCTGATGAATATAATATAATGAATCCTTATGAATTAACTTTTATTGTTTCCACAGACTATTTTGAAAAAGAGTTTGGGTCTACGAATATAGAAATTTATATTCAGACACAACAACATGAACAATTAAATCAAGAATTGGAATCTTATGGATTAAGCAGTTACGATGAAACATCAGCTAATCAGGAAAGAATTGAGTTTATGACAATTGTAGAGATATTTGTTTATGGTTTTGTCACAATTATGTTGATATTTACACTAATGAATATCTTAAACATGATGAGTGCCAGCATAGAAAAAAGAAAAAAAGAATTTGCAATGTTCATGAGTATAGGAATGAGTGTCAATGATATGAAAAAAATGTTATGGAAAGAATCTTCTATTTATGGCATAAAATCATTTGTATATAGTTTACCATTCTGTATAATAATAGAATTTCTATTATATAATTTATCTTTTAACACTATACCTTTTAGACCATCATGGATAGCTTATTTGATATCATTTATTGTGATGATGATAGTGATGATCTTAACATTTAAATTAGGATTAAATCGTTTTAGAAAACAGAATATTATAGAAACATTAAAAGATGATATGTAGTCAAAAAGACTATATATCATTTTTTAGCTTATATTTAGCTTATAAGAGGTTTTTATATAAAAATGAGATTTATCACTTTTTTTATAAATATTGAATATAAGCCATAAAAACTATCATTTTTGATGTTTTTGTGATATAATAGTTCAGGTTATGAAAGTATGGGTGATAAATATATGAAAGAAGTTACAATTCATAGTGAGTATATTACTTTAGGACAATTACTTAAATTAGCTGATGCTGTAAGTAGTGGAGCTGAAGCTAAATTAGTCATTAGTGATGGACTGGTTCTTGTCAATGGTGAAGTAGAAACAAGACGTGGGAAAAAGCTCTATCATCAGGATATTGTTTCTTTTGATGGACAAGAATATCTAATCATTAATGAAGATTCATAGTATTCAATTAAAGAATTTTAGAAATTATATTGATTGTTCAGTAAAATTTGATCCTTTTATTAATATTTTAATTGGTCAAAATGCTCAAGGAAAAACAAACTTATTAGAAGCTATATATATTTTATCAATGTCTAAAAGTTTTAAGACAAAAGTCATAGATGAAATGATTTATTTTGATCAGGACTTTGCGAAAATTCAAGGACAGATTATTAATAATCAAAAGACATTAAATTTAGAGATTGTTTTATCAAAGTTAGGAAAGAAAGCTTTGATTAATCATAATGAAATTAAAAAAACAAGTGATTATGTTGGTTATTTAAATGTTGTTTTATTTATTCCTGAGGATTTAATGTTAATAAAAGGGAGTCCAAAATTAAGAAGAAAATTGATTGATATGGAGTTATCTAAAATATCACCTATATATATGTATGATTTTAATAAATATCAAAGATTATTAAAAGAAAGAAATAAATATTTGAAATTATTAAATGAAAAACATTTAAAAGCTGATGATTACTTAGAGGTTTTATCTGAACAGATGGCACGATTACAAGTTCAATTATTAAAGAAAAGAATTGAATTTGTTGAATTATTAAATGAGATATCTACGAAAATGTATGATTATATTGCTTTACATCAGGAAGTATTATCAATTCAATATAAAACACATTATAAAGATATGAGTTATGAAGGTATTTTAGAAGATTATCGAAAGAATTATCAAAAAGATATTGCTTTTAAACAGACAACACATGGTATTCATAAAGATGATCTGCTGATGTGTTTAAATCAACAGGATGCTATAACTTATGCTTCACAGGGGCAACAAAGATCTATTGTTTTAGCAATCAAAATCGCTTTATTAGAATTGATTAAAAAAGAAATCGGAGAATATCCTGTTTTGTTGTTAGATGATGTTTTAAGTGAATTAGATGATACAAGAAAGACGAAGTTATTGAATTTAATTGAAGGAAAGGTTCAGACTTTTTTAACTTCAACAAATATTGATGGTATTCATCATCAGGTTATAGATAAAGCAAAGAAAATCGTCATTGAAAATGGAAATGTGAAAGGAGAAAGCTATGGAAGAAAATAAAGTTCAACACAGTTATAATGAATCTGATATTCAAGTCTTAGAAGGATTAGAAGCTGTTAGAAAAAGACCAGGTATGTATATTGGTTCAACGTCTTCTAGAGGTTTACATCATTTGGTATGGGAAATTGTTGATAACTCTATTGATGAAGCTTTAGCTGGATTTTGTAGTGAAATTAAAGTGATTTTAGAAGAAGGCGATGTTGTCAAGGTTATTGATAATGGACGTGGTATGCCAACAGGTGTTCATGCGAAAACTGGTAAGAGTACAGTTGAAACAATTTTAACTGTTTTACATGCTGGTGGTAAATTTGGTGGTGGAGGCTACAAAGTTTCTGGTGGTCTACACGGTGTTGGTGCCAGCGTCGTTAATGCATTGAGTGAATGGTTAGAAGTTTATGTACATAGAGATGGTCATATTTATTATCAAAGATTTGAAAAAGGTGGACAACCTGTTGAAGATTTAAAGATTATTGGTGATTGTGATGATACTGGAACAACAGTTACTTTTAAAGCTGATCCTTTGATTTTTGAAGAAACAACTGTATATGATTATGAAACATTAAATCAAAGAATCCGTGAATTAGCTTTCTTAAATAAAGGATTGAAATTAATTTTAGAAGATCATAGACAGACACCACATAAGAAAAATGAATATCACTATGAAGGTGGTATCAAAGAATACGTAGCTTATTTAAATCGTAATAAAACGCCTATTCATGAAGAAATTATTTATGTAGAAGATGAAATAGATGATATTAAGGTTGAAGTTGGTATGCAATATAATGATGGATATCAGCCAAATATCTATTCTTTCTGTAATAATATTAATACGCATGAAGGAGGAACTCATGAAGAAGGTTTCCGTCTTGCTTTAACAAGAGTCATTAATAATTATGCAAAAAATAATAATTTCCTGAAAAAAGATGAAGAATCTTTAAGTGGGGATGATTGCCGTGAAGGTTTAACAGCAATTATTTCAGTGAAACATCCTGATCCTCAATATGAAGGACAGACAAAAACAAAATTAGGAAATGCTGAAGTGAGAAAAATCGCAAGTAATATCATTTCAACAGCGTTAGATAAATTTTTATTAGAAAATCCAAATACTGCACAAATTATTATCAATAAAGCCATTGTCGCAAGTCGTGCCAGAATGGCAGCTAAACGTGCCAGAGAAATGACAAGAAGAAAAACAGCATTAGATAGTATTGCCTTGCCAGGTAAATTAGCTGACTGCTCATCTAAGGATCCTAGTGAATGTGAAGTATTCATTGTCGAAGGGGATTCTGCCGGTGGTAGTGCCAAGATGGGTAGAGATCGTAGAACTCAGGCCATTTTGCCATTACGTGGTAAGATTTTAAATGTTGAAAAATCAAGATTAGATAGAATTTTAGGGAATGCTGAAATTCGTTCGATGATTACAGCTTTTGGAACGGGTATTGGTGAAGAATTTGATATTAGTAAATTAAGATATCATAAAATTGTCATCATGACCGATGCCGATGTTGATGGTGGACATATTCGTATTTTGATGTTGACATTCTTATATCGTTTCTTAAAGCCATTAATTGAAGAAGGATATGTGTATGCTGCACAGCCACCATTATATTTATTGAAACATGGAAAAGAAGAATATTATTTATATTCTGATTATGAATTGGAAAAGAAAAAAGAAGAACTTGGTGAAAATGCCAAAATTTCTATTCAGCGTTATAAAGGTTTAGGAGAAATGAATGCTGAACAGTTATGGGATACAACAATGAATCCAGAACATCGTGTTTTATGGCAAATTGATTTAGATGATGCGATGCAGGCTGATGCTATGTTTGATATGTTGATGGGTGAAAAAGTTGAACCAAGACGTGAATTTATTCAAGAAAATGCACAAATGGCAGAATTAGACTTATAGTAAAGGAGAGAAAAAATGGAAGAACGTGGAATTAAGAAAAGATCATTAACAAAAGAAATGAAACAATCCTTTATCAATTATGCCATGTCAGTTATTGTTCAAAGAGCTTTACCAGATGTGAGAGATGGATTAAAGCCTGTTCAAAGAAGAATTGTGCATGGAATGAATGAACTTGGATGTTATAGTGATAAACCATATAAGAAATCAGCGCGTATTGTTGGGGAAGTTATGGGGAAATACCATCCTCATGGTGACTCTTCAATCTATGAAGCTTTAGTTCGTATGGCACAGGATTTCAGTTATCGTTATATGTTAGTAGACGGTCATGGAAACTTTGGTTCTATTGATGGTGATGGCGCTGCAGCACAACGTTATACTGAAGCCAGAATGTCTAAGATTTCTATGGAAATGGTGAGAGATATTAATAAAGATACAGTCAATTTTATTCCTAACTATGATGGTGAAGAATCAGAACCAGAAGTTATGCCATCACGTTTCCCTAACTTATTAGTCAATGGGACAACAGGAATTGCGGTTGGTATGGCTACAAATATTCCACCTCATAATTTAGGTGAAGTCATTGATGCCATATTGGCTGTTTCTCATAATCCTGATATTACGATTCTAGAATTAATGGAAAATTATATTCAGGGACCTGATTTTCCAACAGGAGCTTATATCTTAGGTAAATCAGCGATTAAAAAAGCTTATGAAACTGGTAATGGCTTAATTGTCATGAGAGCGAAAACGGATATTATTGATATTCATGGTGGTAAAAAAGCTATTGTTGTTACTGAAATACCATATATGGTCAATAAAGCTCGTTTAATTGAAAAAATGGCTGAACATGTTAAAGAAAAACGCATTGAAGGTATTACAGAAATACGTGATGAATCTAACCGTGAAGGTATTCGTATTATGATTGAACTTCGTAAAGATGTTCAACCAGAAGTCATTTTAAATCAGTTATTTAAATTAACAGCTTTACAGACAACATTTGGTGTTAATTCTATTGCCTTAGTGAATAACCAACCTCAAACTTTAAATCTAAAACAAATGATTACTTACTATCTTGATCATCAAGAAGAAGTGATTAGAAGAAGAACAGCTTATGATTTAAAGAAAGCTGAAGATCGTGCTCATATTTTAGATGGTTTAAAAAGAGCATTAGATCAGATTGATGCTATTATTGAACTCATTCGTTCATCACGAACAACAGAAATTATTCAACAGAGATTGATGGATGAATTTGATATGTCTGATCGACAAGCAAAAGCAATCAGAGAAATGCAGCTTCAAAGATTAGCTGGTTTGGAAAGAGAAAAGATTGAAAATGAATTAAATCAATTATTAGAATTGATTGCTGATTTAAAAGATATTCTTGCAAAAAGAGAAAGAATATTAGAAATTATTGAAAAAGAATTATTAGAAATTAAAGCTAAATTTGCTGATAAGAGAAGAACTGAAATTATTCAAGGAACATTTGATTTAGAAGATGAAGATTTAATTCCAGTCGAAGATGTGATTATTTCTTTAACTTCTAATGGATATGTCAAACGTATGCCTGTTGATACTTATAAAACACAAAATAGAGGTGGTAGAGGTATCAAAGGTATGGGAACCAATGAGGATGATATTGTGGATGCTCTTATTCATATGAGTACTCATGATGATTTATTATTCTTTACAAACTTTGGTAAAGTCTATCGTTTAAAAGGGTATAATATTCCTGAATTTGGTAGAACTGCTAAAGGATTACCTGTTGTTAATTTATTAAATCTAGATAAAGATGAAAGTGTTAAATCTATGATTTCTATTGATAAAGATGATATTGATGAAGAAAAGAATCTATATCTATTCTTTGTGACATTAAATGGTTTAGTTAAGAAAACTTCTATTGAAGAATTTAAAAATATTAGACAGTCTGGTAAGATTGCGATTAATTTAAAAGATGAAGATCAGTTGGTTGCTGTGAAATTAACAAAAGAAAATGAAGAAATTCTCGTTGCAGCATCTAATGGAAAATTAATTAGATTTAATGAAAATGATGTCAGACCAATGGGTAGAACAGCATCAGGTGTCAGAGGTATTAATGTAGATGGTAGTCATGTTGTGGGTATGACAACAAATGGAGAAGGACAATATATTATGGCTATAAGTGAAAATGGTTATGGTAAGATGTCTCCAATAGAAGATTACCGTGAATCACATCGTGGTGGTAAAGGTGTAAAAACCATTAATACGACTGAAAAGACAGGACAATTGGTAGCTTTAAGAGCTGTTAATGGTGATGAAGATTTATTAATTATGACAAGTGAAGGTATTATGATTAGACTTCCAATGGAACAAGTGAAACTTGCTGGAAGAAATACACAAGGTGTTAGATTGATTAAAGTTGCTGAAGGATCAATTGTTTCAAGTGTAGAAGTTGTTGATAAATCTGAAGAAGAAACTGAAGATAATGAAGAAGAATAGTATGTCGTAGGACATACTATTCTCTTATGGGGAAGGAAAAAATGAGAAAACTCAATAAAAAACATGTTATGATAACATTCATTCCTATCATTGTTATGATTGTTTTGATTTTTTGGTTTGTGTTTAGAAAAACAGAAACATTAGAATTAATAGGAAATGAAAAAGAAGTTTTCATGCTAAATTCTATTTATGAAGAAAAGGGAACAAATCTTGAAGATGTAGAAATGATTGGGAATGTTGATACATCTCAAGAAGGACAATATGAAATTAAATATCAATACAAAAATCAGACTGTTAAACGTCTTGTTGAAGTCTTAAATAATAAACAAATCGTTATGAATTTAAATGGATCTCAGGATACTTATGTTTTAAAAGGACAGAAGTATATAGAATCAGGATGTCATGTTATTGATCAAAATGAAGGTAATCTGACTGATCAAGTTAAAATCACAGGAAAAGTTGATACTCAAAAGGTTGGCGATTATGAGATTATATATTCTGTTCAAAATAAAGAAGGTATCTATTGTTCTAAGAAAAGAATCGTACATGTTGTCAATGAATTTGAAAAAAATAGTCATGGGATACCTGTTTTAATGTATCATTATGTCTATACTCCAGATGATTTACCAAAAACGATAAATACAAATTATATTCTTGATTCAAAATTAGAAGAACAATTAAAATACTTAAAAGAACAAGATTTTTATTTTCCATCATATCAGGAATTATCAGCTTATATAAAAGGTGAAATTGATTTGCCAAAGAAAAGTGTTATTTTAACCTTTGATGATGGACAAAAAGGGTTTTTAAAGTATGGTATTCCATTATTAGAAAAATATCAGATTCCAGCAACTTCATTTATTATTGCATCTCAAAATGGAAAAGAAAAAGTAAAAAAATATGCCAGTGAGTATATTACTTTTCAATCTCATTCGTATGATATGCATAAAGGTGGAGGAAATATTGGACATGGTGGTATTATCAGTGCTTTAAATATGGAACAAATTAAAGAAGATTTATTAAAGGCTCAAAATATTGTTGAAAATACAGAAGCTTTTGCTTATCCATATGGAGATGTCACAGTACAAGGACAACAAGCTATTCAAGAAGCTGGAATTTTATGTGCTTTTACAACAGAGTATGGAAAAGTAAAAAAAGGTCAGGATCCAACAAAATTACCACGAGTACGTGTACTTGGTGAATCATCATTGCAATCATATATAGCATCATTAGGAATGTAAAAAAGATTTCTACTTCAATTATGTAGAAATCTTTTTTTAGAATGATGTTCAAATAAAATGTATTAAATTATTTGTTTTTATAATTTTTAATAGCTTCTTTAAATTTATCTAAAAAAGCATCTTCACCAAAGGTATTAATTTTAAAGAACATTGCTTGACTTCCACCGGAACTAATGGCAGTGACCTGAATATGATTTTGATATTCTGTTATAGTAATAGACAAGCTTAATCGGTTTCCTCCTGTATAACTATATCTCTCTAATATTAAAATACCAACATGAACATCGTGTATATCATAATAATGTTCATCTTCTATTGAAGCTGAAAAACTTGAATTTATTAATTCATTTTTTAAAAATTGACAGAAATGATTGAAAGAACCATGAAGTTCACAAGAATATTTAGCCATGATCATACCTCCTTATTTATAGATTATCATGAAGTTTTGAAAATTATGTGTATTTTATATGTTCATATCATTTCAACAATATTTGACAAATATCTTGATCTTTTCTACAATGTTTGTAAGTAGGTGAAATGAATGAAAAAAATACAAATTAGTCAAACTTTAAAAAATATTATTGTTATTGTTGTGATAGCAGTTGTTTTCTTTTTTGTTGGAAAAGTATGGCCAAGTGGTGAAGAACCAACAGCTATAACAAGTGATTTATTGTCACAACAAATTCAAGGTATTAGCGAACTAGCAAGTGTAGAATATAATTATACCAATATGGGAAAATATGAAAACCAGGCGACTTTTTATGGTTGGAAAGTCCCTTTTACAACAAAGAGTTTCATTTTATCATATGATGGTCAAATTAAGGCTGGTATTGATATGAGTTTAGTAGAAGTCAATGTTCATGGTCAAAATATTGATATAACAATACCACAAGCTAAAATCCTATCTCATGAAATTGATCAGGAAAGTATTGAAGTTTTTGATGAAACAAAAAATATATTTAATCAGATTAGTATTACTGATTATAATCAATTTGCGATAGATCAAAAAAAGAGCATGGAAAGTAAAGCACAAGAGAAAGGATTATTGGAAGAAGCTCAAAATAAAGCTAAAGAAATAATACAAACATTTGTAGAATCAATGTATTCATCTTCAGATGATTATAAAATTGAAATAAAGATGGCAGAATCTTAAAGTTCTGTCATTTTTTGTTGAAATATGTAAAGTTTATAGTATAATGTTAGAAGTTTGGAGATAAGTGGGAGGTTATATATGAAATCAAAACAAAGTGGTAAGAAATTAGCGAAGAAAATGATTATTGCTTTAATTTGTGGTTTGGTTGCTGGATTAGGTTGTATCTTATTAAGAGAAAACTTATTAGCAAGTGGACAGGAATCTTTATGGAATACTATTAATAATGTATTATTCCAAGACATTACAGCTGAAGGTGCTAATAATGCAATTGGGATATTTTATATTGTAGGGCAATTATTTGTAAATGCATTACAATTAATTATTGTTCCAATGGTATTTGTGTCTATTATTTTAGCTATTTGTGTTATTACTGATACAAAGAAGCTAGGAAGAATTTCTTCTAAAACAATAGGAACATTCCTTATAACAACAGTTTGTGCTTTAATATGGGCTGGTATTATTGGTTCAATTGTTTATCATTTAGGAGCATTTAATGCTGTACATGCTGATAACTTAGTGATTCAACAAGGAGCTGTAGGTTCTAATCCATTAAATATCATTGTATCAGTGATTCCTAATAATTTAATTAATGCATTTACAAATAACGGGAATGTTTTAGCAGTTGTTTTCTTAGCAGTAGCGATTGGACTTGCGATGAATCAATTAAAAGATAAAACAAAAACATTAAAGAAATTATTAATTGAATGTAGTGATATTATTTCAGTTTGTTTATCATTTGTAATTACAAAATGTGCACCATATGCAATATTTTGTTTATTAACAAGAACATTTGCAATCTATGGAATTGATTATTTATTACCTGCTTTAGCTTATGTCTTAACAGTTCTATTTGCTTTGTTTGTTTATCTGTTTATAGCTTATCCTATCTATTTAATGGTGATGGGAAAAATCAATCCAAAACCATTTATGCGTAAAATACCAAAAGTTGCTTTATTTGGTTTTTCAACATCATCAAGTGCAGCAACATTACCATTAAATAAAGAAACAACAGTTCATGAATTGGGTGTAAGTGATGAAATAGCTTCATTTGTTTTACCATTAGGAATGACAATCAATATGGATGGTACAGCCATCATGCAAGTTATTGCAGCTATCTTTATTGCAGCAAGTTCTGGTTATGATGTATCTTTAACATCTATGGCAGTCATTGCATTTCTTGCTTTAATTGCATCAGTAGGAACACCTGCTGCACCAGGAGCAGGAGCTGTTATCTTATTTACTATTTTGACTGGTATGGGATATACAAATGATGGGGCATTATTGGCTTATTCATTAATTTTAGCAATCAATAGACCAATTGAAATGCTTGTGACATCATTAAATGTTGTTGGAGATTCGGCAACTTCTGTTATTGTTGGTAAAAAAGAAAATATGTTAGATGAAGATATTTATCATAGTTAAGTAGACTCAAATTGAGTTTACTTTTTTAATTACTGTGTTTGCTTAAAGTAAATGTCAAAAATAAATCTACACTTTCTAGATAATATAGAATCTAATTTTTGATATTGATATAATGCAGATGGAACAGCAATAACGGTAGGTGGTTATGCCTTAGTCGTGGGACGAAGGCACGTGATCCTTCATTGACATAGATATCCATTTAATAAATGGAAATATGAAAGACGGAGGTGATGGACATGACATCTTATGAGATGGTCATGATAATGTTAGGCATACTGACATTTATCATGACAATGATAAGTGTTATAGTGAAATTGCTTCTTATTATTATTGATAAGAGTACAAAAAATAACTACCTCGTGCTTAGGATAAATTGAGATAGTTATTTTTCTCAAACAAATCTAAGGCATAACCGCTTATTGGCTGTTCCTTTTCAATTACATTATAGTTTATGTTATTTTAGAAGTCAATATACAAAGAATGATATTTGCTAAAAGTAAATTTTAAAAATAAAATCATTCTTTCTAAACATTATAGAATACGATATTTATGAATGATATAATGCATATGAGCAACAATAGCGGTAGGTGGTTATGCCTTGGTCGTCTTGATCGAAGGTACGTAATCCTTCGTTAACATAGATATCCATCAATTTGATGGAAATATGAATGGCGGAGGTGATTGACATGACATCTTATGAAATGATCACGATAGTATTAGGAATGCTGACATTCCTTGTGACATTAATAAGTTTGATTGTGAAAATGCTTCTTATTATTATTGATAAGAGCATAAAAAAATAACTACCTCTGTCTCTGGAAAAGTTGAGGTAGTTATTCTTACTTCACAAAATCCAAGGCATAACCGTTTATCGGTTGCTCTTTTTACATTTTCATTATAGTTTATGCATTTTTAATTGTCAATATACTGATTCATTTGTTTGTAATTATTAAAAATGATATAATTTTTTATAAGAAACAGAGGTGTTATGAGGATGACTTGTTTGATTAGAAAATGGAAAAGAGAAGATGCTCAAGATTTACAACAATCTATTAATGATTTAAGAGTTTTAAATAATTTAACAGATCGTATACCTTACCCATATCATTTACAGGATGCCTATGATTATATAGATGCTATGTTATCTGCTGATGAAAATGAAATCTTTGCTTTTGCGATTGAATATGAAGGACATGTTGTTGGCAGTATTTCTGTTTTAAGACAAGATGATATTTATCGTAGAAGTGCAGAATTAGGATATTATTTAGGATATTCTTATTGGGGAAAAGGTATTATGAGTGAAGCTGTGAAACAGACATGTCAATATGTTTTTGAACATAGTGATATAGAGAGAATTTTTGCGGCTCCTTTTGATTATAACCCAGCCTCACAAAGAGTCTTAGAAAAATGTGGTTTTGAACGAGAAGGTATTTTACGTAAGAACGGCTTTAAAAATGGTGAGTTTCATGACATGATAATGTATTCTTTGATTAAATAATTATTGAAATTATCAAGTCTTATGCTATAATCAGTATATCAAATCGTTGCATTGGATAAGTAAATGTGAAATCATGATAGAGAGCTGATGGTTGGTGTAAATCAGTATGAGGAAACATTGAAATCTACCAATAAGAGAAGCTAATCACTTCCGGTTGAACCGTTATCTCATAAAAGTTATCAGTTTGATAAGAAATAGGGTGGCACCACGATAAATTCGTCCCTTGTGAAAGGTGCTTTTTATTTTATTGAAAAAGGAGAAATGAAAAATGATTGATATTGCTATACTAAGAGAAAATCCAGAAGCTGTAAAAGAAAATATGCGAAAGAAATTTCAGCATGATCGTTTACATTTAGTTGATGAAGCTTTTGAATTAGATAAAGAATATCGTGAAGCTCTGACAAAAGCAAGTGAACTTCGAGCTATGCGTAATTCATTATCTAAAGAAATTGGACAATTTATGCGTGAAGGGAAAAAAGATTTAGCTGAAGAAAATAAAAGAAAAGTCAGTGAAATGGCTGATACTTTAAAAGAATTAGAAGCAAAAGAAGTTGAATTAGGTCCAAAATTAAAAGAAGTGATGATGAAAATTCCTAACTTTATTGATGATAGTGTACCTATTGGAAAAGATGACAGTGAAAACGTTGAAATTCAAAAATATGGAGATCCTGTTGTTCCTGATTATGAAATTCCATATCATGCTGATATTATTACAAAATTAAATGGTTTAGATAAAGAAGCAAGTGGAAGAACAAGTGGTAATGGTTTCTATTATTTGATGGGTGATATTGCTAGACTTTCTTCAGCCATGTTATCTTATGCCAGAGATTTTATGATTGATAAAGGATTTACTTATTGTATTCCTCCATTTATGATTAGAAGTGATGTTGTGACTGGTGTTATGTCATTTGAAGAAATGGATGCTATGATGTATAAAATTGAAGGTGAAGATTTATATCTCATTGGAACAAGTGAACATAGTATGATTGGTAAATTTAAAGATCAGATTGTTAAAGAAGAAGAATTACCAATTACATTAACTTCATATTCACCATGTTTTAGAAAAGAAGTTGGTGCTCATGGTATTGAAGAACGTGGTATTTATCGTGTACATCAATTTGAAAAACAGGAAATGGTTGTTTTATGTAAACCAGAAGAAGCTATGGAATGGTATGATAAAATGTGGTCATATACTGTTGAATTATTTAGAAGTTTAGATATTCCTGTAAGAACACTAGAATGTTGTAGTGGAGATTTAGCTGATTTAAAAGTTAAATCTTGTGATGTAGAAGCATGGTCACCTAGACAGAAGAAATATTTTGAAGTCGGATCTTGTTCTACATTAGGAGATGCGCAAGCTAGACGTTTAGGTATTCGTACAAAAGGTGAAAGAGGAACATATTATGTTGCAACTCTTAACAATACTGTTCTAGCAAGTACACGTGCATTAATTGCATTTATTGAAAACAATTATAATGAAGATGGAAGTATTTCTATTCCTGAAGTCTTAAGACCATATATGGGTGGAAAAGAAAGAATTGGTTAAGATTCAAAAATGACAGGGTGTCCTGGATAAAAATCCGGGGCATTTTTTTATTTTATAAAGATATAAAAAAGCTGCAAAGATGCAGCTTAGATCTTATATAAGCTGATGTAAAAGGCAATAGTGATAAATACCATCATCACATACATGACCGCATATATCATCAGCAATCTCTTTCACTTGTGATGAAGCATTTCCCATTGCAACACCTGTCCCTACTGTTTGTAACATTTCTATATCATTATTTCCATCACCAAAAGCGAGAGCTTGTGATGCATCTAATTGATAATAGTCAAGAATTTTTTGAATACCAATACCTTTACCACTTTGAGCAGGAATAATATCAACTGCTCTATCCCACCATGCTGTAATTTTAGCATTTTCTACATTGTCCATAAGAATTGAATAATCTTTTTCTCTACAACCAACCATTATTTGATAAACTTCATCTTTAGCGACTTCATTAAAATCATCAGCAACTTCTACTTTCATTTTGGCAAAGTCAAAATATTGTACCAAATCATCATCTTTTCCATTGCTGGCAATTCTGTTTTTTGTAGCAATGGATAATGGTCTATGTAGTTTTTTGGCATTTTGAATAATTTGTTGAACATCATAAGATGGAATAGGGAAGTTTGAAATATCTTGATCCTTTGTAAAACAATAAGAACCATTAAAAGTTAAGAAAGCATCAAATTCAATCCCATCAAAATGTGGTAAACTCATGGGTGTTCGACCAGTTGCTAAACAGATTCTGATTTGATTTTCTTTTAATCTTTTTAATGTTTCAAGCATTTTTTGAGATATTTGTTTTTTATTCATATCAATAAGTGTTCCATCAATATCAAAAAAAATGATTTTTATTGTTTTCATATAAATCTCCTTTATATTGAGTGATATATATTATTGTATAATTTTTAAGTTTATATATAAAGATAAATAATGATTTTGTTTGAATATTCGTACATATCAAATTTATATTCAAGACAGTCATAAAGATATCATTTAGATAATTTTGGTGTTTAGAAGGTTATTTAATATTGAGAAGAATATGAAATAACAGTATCCTTTTTAAAACTATCGTAGTGATTTAAAACATTAACAATAGAACATGAATTATTTAACTTATCATCAAAAGTTGAAGTTTTATAAAGGAAAAGATGGATTTATTGGGAAATAGAATTTTTTATTGATTTGTATAAGAAATATGCTATAATAGATTTTGCCATTACAATAGGCGGCTTCGAACCATGTCAGGACCGGAAGGTAGCAGCATTAAGAATGTCCGTTTATGTGTAGTGGCTTTTTTTCTAAGGAGTGAGATTATGAGTGATGAAGAATATATGAAAATAGCTTATCAGCAAGCTTGTTTAGCAAGAGGCATTGATGAAGTGCCTATTGGAGCTATTATTGTCAAAGATGGTGAGATTATCGCAAAGGCTTATAATCAAAAAGAATCTACCCATGATGTAACGGCACATGCTGAAATGATTGCAATTAGAGAAGCTTGTCAAAAATTAGGCAATTGGCATTTAGATGGCTGTACATTATATTCAACATTAGAGCCATGTATTATGTGCAGTGGAGCTATTATTCAAAGTCGTATAGAAAAAGTTGTTTTTGCTGCTAAAGGACAACGATGGCATGGATTATCAACTTTTTTAGCAAATCATGAGTTTAATCATCAGCCTCAAGTGATTTCAGGAATCTTAGAAAAACAATGCTGTTTATTATTGTCCCAATATTTTAAAGGAAAAAGAAATCATTAATGCAGATTTTTTATCTTAAGCATATGTTTTGATATTATCTTATAGACTTTCATCATTTATCCATATCAATATGATATACTATATTTAGAGGTGAGATATATGGATCAAAAGATGTTAACGAAACAAATGAATTATGAAAAATTCTTGTCTGAAGTTATCAAATGGGTTTTCTTTGGCGTAGGCATAACGGCTATAACTTCCATATTAGTGATTTTTTCTGGGATTATCTATGCTTTAATACCTTTTTATTTTCCAGTTTTAATAATTTCAGTTATTATTGAAATCGCATTTGTATGGATATTAAATAAAAAGATAGACAAACCTATAGATGAATTATCATTTTCATCTGTGAAAAGATTTTTTATCTTATATTCAATTGTTAATGGTGTTATTTTTTCATTTATATTAGCATCAGTTTCTATTTATATAACAGCTTTAGCATTTGCTTTAACATGTGCTTATTTTGGTTTGTTATATACCATTACAAAATATACGACTTCAAGTTTTTCAAATATCGCTAAAGTCTGTATATCAGTATTACCAGTCATGATTATTGGTTATATCATTTTATTGTTTATTCAGGCACCAATGCTTTATTATATTATTGTTTTTTTAGATTTATTAATTTTTACAGGTATTACTTTATATGATTTCAAGATGATTTCGACAATGTATGAACAATCGTCAGAAGAATACCAAAAAGGATTAATATTGTTTTGTGCTTTTGAACTGTATTTGGATTTTGTTAATATCTTTATTGATATTTTAATGTTAATCATGGATAATAATTAGATATCGAAAGATATCTTTTTTTATGTTATAATGTGACAAGACAAGGAGTTGATAGAGGTGGCATATAAGACATTATATCGTGTTTATCGTCCGCAAAAGTTTGAAGATGTTGCTGGACAAGAACATATTATTACAACTTTAAAACATGCTGTTGATGAAAATAAAATTGCTCATGCTTATTTATTCTGTGGTCCACGAGGAACTGGAAAAACAACAATTGCTAAATTACTAGCAAAAGCTGTTAATTGTACAGGTTCTCCTAAACCATGTGATCAATGTGAGAATTGTCAACAGATAACTTTAGGTACGCATCCAGACGTTATTGAAATTGATGCTGCCAGCAATAATGGTGTTGATGAAGTGAGAAATCTTATTGAAAAGGTCAAATACGCACCAACACAAGGAAAATATAAAGTTTATATTATTGATGAATTTCATATGATGTCACCAGGTGCTTCAAATGCTTTATTAAAAACATTAGAAGAACCTCCAACTCATGTTATATTTATTTTTGCAACAACAGAACCACACAAAATATTACCGACAATTATTTCTCGATGCCAAAGATTTGATTTCACTAAATTAAGCATTCAAGATATTGTTCATCGTATGAAAGATATTATTAATGAGGAACATTATGAATGTGATGATGAGGCATTGGAATTGATTGCAAAACTGGCTGATGGTGGAATGCGTGATGCATTGTCTATTTTAGAACAATGTCTTGCTTATAATGATCAACATTTAACTGTAAAAGATGTGAATCAGATATATGGAATTGTTTCTTTAGAAAATAAGATTGATTTTATAAAAACAATTCTTTCTAAAGATATGAAAAAAGCTTTATCATTATTAGATGATATGAAAATGAATGGAACAGATATTAAAAGATTAACATTAGATTTAGTTGATATTTTAAAAGATGTTGTTATTTATCGTAATACACATGATGAATCTATTTTATTTGTTTTATCTAAATATTACTTAGATTTAATTGTACCGTATATGGGTTGTGAAGAAGCATTAGATTTTATTGATATTTTAATGGATGCCAGTGAAAAATATGCGAAAGTAATCAATCCTTCCGTTTATTTTGAATTAGCTATTTTAAAAATGTGTAATCAAATAAAAGATGAAAAAGTTATTCATATGGAAACTGTAAAAGTACCTGAACAGCCTATTCAACAACTTAAACAAAGTGATGTGATTATAGAGGACCATCATGATGTTGAAGAAGATCATCATGATGTGATAGAAGAGCCTGTTCAAGAAGAGATTATTGATGAAAGCATTGATGATTCATCTTTAGAAAGTCATGAAAATGATGATATTCCCACTTTTGAATTTGAACAAAAACAGGATATTGAGCCAACTGTTGATGATGAAATTCAGGTAGATGAAGCTGATATTATGAATATCCTTGTTCAAGCCAAAAGAACAATATTGGAAAGTATTCAAGAAAGATGGCCAATTATTAAAAGATATTTAGCTAATCTGAACATGGCTAAAAGTGCAAGTATGTTATGTGATGGAACAGCAGTAGCTGCATGTGAAGGTGGACTTATTATTTCTTTTGAATATCAGCCATCTGTTAATGCTGTTAATTATTATAAGAATTATAAACAGTTAAGTGCTTTTCTTAGCGAAGTTTTAGGAAGTGAGTATCGTTTTATTGCGATTCAGCAGGATGAGTGGTTGAAAATGCGTAGCCATTTTATTGAATTAAAGAGAAAAGGTCAATTACCTCAACCTCATGAATTAACATTAAAGCATATAGATAGTCATGATTTAGATCATGTTGATATGACTGAAGCACAAGAATTTGCGATTCAATTATTTGGAGAAGATATTGTAGAATTTAAGGAGGATTAATATGAATTTTGGAAATCTATTACAACAAGCGCAACAAATGCAACGTAAAGTCAATAAAGCAAAGAAGGAATTTGATGAAAGAGAATTTGAATTCAATAGTCAGGATGATTTGATTGTTGGAAAGATGAAAGGGAATCTTTCTATTATTGAATTACATATTGCACCTTCTTTAATGCAAGAAGATCAGGACAATATGGAAGCTTTATTAATGGCAACTATTAATCAAACAATAGCTAAAGTTTCTAAAGAAAGGGAAGATACATTAAATCAAGTTACCAATGGTGTTGATGTATCAGCATTTCTATAATGGAATATCCACAAAGTTTTGAAGAACTGGTTGAATGTTTTAAAATGTTACCAGGTATTGGAACAAAAGGAGCTGAACGACTTGTTTATCATGTTCTTTCAATGGATTTACAACAAGTTGAAAGATTCTCAGATGCCTTATTAAATTTGAAAAAACGAATTCATTATTGTAAGAAGTGTGGACATATTTGCGAAGGAGAAATATGTGATATATGTCAGGATCCAACAAGGGATCAGACAACTATTTGTGTGGTAGAATCACCTAAAGATGTTTTTGCAATGGAAAAATTGAAAGAATATCATGGATTATATCATGTATTACATGGAACTATATCCATTATGGATGGTAAAACAATTGATGATTTAAATATTCATTCTTTGTTTGAACGTCTCAATGACAATATTAAAGAAGTTATTATTGCTACAAATCCTACACGTGAAGGTGAAACAACAGCTTTATTTTTAGCTAAACTTCTTTCAAAAGAGAATATTCCAGCTTCTAGAATAGCTAATGGATTACCAATAGGAAGTAATTTAGATTATGCTGACGAATTGACTTTATTAAAATCATTAGAAGGAAGAAAAAAAATCTAATCATCTCATATATTAAAATGAGGTGATTTTTTTGTTGAAAGGAACACGCATTTTTATGAGGTTGCTTATGGCAACTATTTCAATTTTTATATTTAATGCTTTTTCCTCAATAACTCATTTAACTTTATCACTCAATATATTTAATATTCTTATTATTTCTATATTTGATATTTTTGGCTTTATACTTTGCATTGTTTTAAGAGTTGTCCTTTAATTGTCAAGAAATAAAACTTTATCTTTGGATTAATTTTTTATATAATAGAGAAAGAAATGAGGTGTTAATATGTCAGGCGTTTTTATTTCTTTTGAAGGTGGAGAAGGTAGTGGAAAGACAACTATTGCCTCAATGATTAAAGAAGCGCTTACAAAAGAAGGGTATCATGTTGTTTTAACAAGAGAACCTGGTGGTGTTGAAATTGCTGAAAAAATTCGTGATATTATACATGATGTAAAATATACAAATATGGATAGAAAAACAGAAGCTTTACTCTATGCAGCAAGTCGTAGACAGCATCTAGTTGAAAAGGTTATTCCAGCATTAGAAAAAGGATATATTGTGATTTGTGATCGCTATGTTGATAGTTCAATGGTTTATCAAGGTATTGCTAGAGGGATTGGTATTGATGAAGTTTATCAGATGAATTTATTTGCGACTGAAAACATTTTACCAAAGCGTACAATCTTCTTTGATATTTTACCGGAAGATGGACTCCAACGTGTATATGCAAATAAGGATAGAGAAGTAAATAGGTTGGATTTAGAGAATATTGATTTTCATCGAAAAGTTTATCAAGGTTATTTAACTTTATGTGATAAATTTCCTGAGCGTATTGTAAAAATAGATGCTTCACTAGATGTAAATCAAGTTTTTAATCAAGTCTTATCAAGAATTCAAGAAATTCTATGAGTTATAAAGAAATCTTAAAACAACAACAACCTATTTTATATCAGATTATTTCAAAAAGCTTTAAAAACAATAAAATTCCACATGCTTTTTTATTAGTAGGGAAGAATGCTCGACAACCAGCTCATTTTATTGCGAAAAGTTTGATTTGTGAAAATGATGTTCTCGCATGTGATCATTGCAATGAATGTAGACGTATTGATGAACATAATTATGGGGATTTTATTTATTGTAATGGACTTGAAGAAACAATTAAGAAACCACATATTGAATATATTCAAGAACAATTTTCTAAATCTGCTTTAGAAGGAAAGTCAAAAATATATTTAATGGAAAATATTGAAAATTCAACTATTGAAGCAATGAATAGTTTATTAAAAATGCTTGAAGAACCAACTTCAGGTGTTTATGCTATTTTTACTTGTCAAAACTTAAATCGTGTTTTACCTACGATTCAATCAAGATGTCAAGTTATTCAATTATTACCTGTTTCTCAAAAATCACTGAAAGAAGAGTTAAAGGGAGATGACATCTTGGAAGATGATATCAATATTTTATCTGAATTGTTTACAAGCTATGATGAATGTCAAAAATATATTGAATCTGATATGTTTGAAAAACTAAAGCTTGAAGTTTATCATTTTATTGATGATCTTTATTTTCACAGAGATAATTTAATCATTAATGTTCAGACTCATTTATTAAAAGATTTTAAAGAAAAAGAGAACATTCAATTATTTTTGAATATGCTTGTTTTAGCATTAAGAGATTTGTTTCACGTGAAACATTCTATGAATCTCACTTATCCATCTTTTTTAAGTTTATATAAAAGAATAAATGATAGTGATGAAAATATTATTAATAAAATTGATTTGATTTTAAATACAGAATATTTATTGAGTACAAATGCCAATGTTATGTTGTTAATGGATAGTATGATGTTTAGAATATAGAAAGGAGAACTTATGGAAGAAAGATTAGCTCTTATTCGTTTTAATAATGTTGGAAAATCTTATTATTTTTCAACTGATTTAGATCTTTATAAAGGTGATAAAGTCGTTGTAGAAACAATAAGAGGGTTGGAATTAGGAGAGTTGGTATCAAATTTAAAACATATTTCTGAATTTAATCTTGATACTGAACTAAAAAAAATTAAAAGAGTTGCAAATCGTGCGGATTTGGAATTATTTGTTTATAATCAAGCAAAGGCTGAAAAGTCTTTAGAAATATGTAAAGAGATTGTCAAAGAGTATGATTTGGACATGCATTTAGTAAGTTGTGAATATACACTTGATGCTTCAAAAGTTATATTTATGTACACTTCTGAAACACGTGTAGATTTTAGAGAATTGTTGAAAGAGTTGGCAAGTGTTTTTAAATGTCGTATTGAATTAAGACAAATTGGACCTCGTGATAAATCTAAGATTGTGGGTGGACTTGGATCATGTGGTTTACCACTTTGCTGTTCATCATTTTTAGGAGAATTTGATGGTGTTTCTATTAATATGGCAAAAAATCAGATGCTTGCAATCAATATTGATAAGATATCAGGAGCATGTGGAAGATTGCTTTGTTGTCTTAAATATGAAGATGATACATATACAAAGGAAAAACAAAGATTTCCTAAAATTGGTTCAAAAGTAAAATACGATAATAAAATTGTAAAAGTGACTGGTTTAAATGTAATAAGTGATTTAGTCAAAATTGAACATGATGGTAATATTTCATTTGTATCATTAGATGAAATTCAAATATTACCACCAAGAGAGCATAAACATGAACCAAGAAGTCGTTAATTATTTATTGGCTTATGAAAATATGCAGATTATCCAAAGAAAAGATATGTTTAACTTTTCTTTGGATACTGTTTTATTAGCTCACTTTTGTACAATTAATAAAGATTTAGATGAAATTATTGATTTTGGAACGAATAATGCTGCCATTCCTCTTTTGTTGAGTTTAAGAACTGACAAGAAAATAAAGGGGATTGAAATACAAAAAGAAGCTGTAGATTTGGCTTTGAAGAATGTTCAATTAAATCATTTAGAGAATCAGATTAAAATTATACATTCAGATATTAAAGATTATGTAAAGAATGCTTCTAAAGTGAAATTGGTTGTATGTAATCCGCCATTCTTTAGGGTTGATGAAAGAAGTAATCTTAATGATAATGAGTTCCTTAAAATAGCTCGTCATGAAATTAAAATAAACTTAGAAGAAATTATTCAATCAGCAGCAAGAATTTTGGATAATAAAGGACGTTTTGCAATGGTTCATCGTCCTGATCGTATGATTGAAATTATTAATATCATGCAAAAATATGATATTGAACCTAAACGTATTCGCTTTGTTTATCCTAAAATTGGAAAGGATTCTCATATCTTTTTAATTGAAGGTATGTATAAAGGAAATAAAGGACTGAAAATTGAATCACCATTATATGCTCATAATGATGATGGTAGTTATACGAACGAAATAAGAAAAATGTTTGGAGAAGATATCAATGAATAGACAAAAAAGTTTTGAAAATTCATTACCTACACTATATATTGTAGCGACACCTATTGGTAATTTGAATGAAATGACTTATCGTGCTATACAAACTTTAAAAGAAGTCGATTATATTGCTGCAGAGGATACACGCAATACTATTAAATTATTAAACCACTTTGACATTTCAACAAAACTTGTTTCTCATCATGAACATAATTTAATGATTGCAATACCTAAAATTATTAATGATTTAAAGAGTGGTTTGAATATTGCATTGGTTAGTGATGCTGGATATCCGGCAATTAGCGATCCAGGCTATGAACTTGTTAAAGAAGCTATTCGTGAAGGATTTAATGTTGTACCAGTTTCAGGTGCTAATGCATGTTTAGATGCATTAGTTGTTTCAGGTATTGCTCCTCAGCCATTTATGTTTTATGGTTTCTTAGATAGGAATGATAAAAATAAGAAGAAGGAGTTAGAAAAACTTAAAAACTATAGAGAAACAATTGTTTTTTATGAAGCACCACATCGTATTAAAAAGACACTAAAATTGATGTTAGAGATTTTAGGAAATCGTTCAATTGCATTATGTAGAGAATTAACTAAGAAGCATGAAGAAATTAATCGAGGAACAATTGAAGACATATTATCTGTTATAGATGATATGAAAGGTGAAATGGTCATTGTTGTAGAAGGTAATCAAGAAAAAAATGTAGAAGATATAAAAACTTTTGATCAGAGTATTGAAGAACATGTTGAAGAGTATATCGAAAATGGTTTAACTACTAAGGATGCTATTAAAGCAGTAGCAAAAGAAAGAGGTTTATCTAAAAATATTGTATATAATGAATATCATAAAAAATGAATATAGAAATATATTCTTTTTTTTATATTTTATGTATAATAAACATATAAAAAAGGAGGAATAAATATGATTTATACAATAACATTTAACCCATCAATTGATTATATTGTTGAAGTAGATGATTTTCAACTAGGGAAAGTCAATAGAACAGCAAATGAATATATTTTAACTGGTGGAAAGGGAATTAATGTTTCAATCGTTTTAAATAATTTAGGAATTGAAAGTCAGGCATTAGGTTTTATTGCAGGATTTACAGGTTCCTATATTCAAAGTCATTTAGAAGAAAATGGTATACATACAGATTTTATTGATGTTCAAAATGGTTATTCACGTATTAATTTTAAAATGAAAAGTCATGAAGAATCAGAGGTTAATGGAAATGGACCAATGATTAATGAAACTGATTTAACAAAGCTTATTGAAAAAATAAAAAAATTAAACAAAGGGGATATACTTGTTTTATCAGGAAGCATACCAAAATGTATATCTGATGATATTTATGCTCATATTATGAAAGAGATTAATCATTTAGGAATAAAAGTTGTTGTTGATGCAACAGGAAATTTATTAATGAATGTATTAGAATATAAACCATTTTTAATTAAACCTAATAATCATGAATTAGAAGAAATGTTTCACGTGAAACTTTCTAATCAAAAGGATATTGTTAAATATGCTAAAAAGCTTCAAGAAATGGGTGCAAAAAATGTATTGATTTCAATGGCAGGAGATGGAGCACTCTTTGTATGCGAAAATGGAAAAGTCTATTTTTGTGATGCACCTAAAGGTCAAGTTGTCAATTCAGTAGGTGCTGGAGATTCAATGGTTGCAGGATTCATTGCAGGATATGTCAAAACTCAAGATTATCTACAAGCTTTTAAAATGGGAGTAGCAACAGGAAGTGCAAGTGCATTTTCAAAAAACTTAGCGACTGCTGATGAAGTTGAACTTTTATTAAAAACAATTAATGAGGTCGAATATGAATATTAAAGATTTATTAAAAGAAGATAGTATTATTCTTAATTCAAATGCTAAAGATAAAAATGAAGCGATTCATGAAATGGTAGAAAAACACTTTCAATGTGGACATATCAAAGATAAGTTTATTTTTGAAAAAGCTATCTTAGAGAGGGAAAAGATATCATCAACAGGAGTAGGTAATTTGATAGCAATACCTCATGCTCAAAGTGAAACAGTTTGTTATCCTTCTTTAGTAGCAATGGTTAACAAAAATGGTATAGATTATGATGCATTAGATCAAAAGCCAGTCTCTCTCTTTTTTATGATTGCAGTACCTAAAGATGGTGGATCACAGCATTTACAGATATTAGCTCAACTATGTCAAATGTTAATGGAAGAAGATATGGTTAAGCAATTGATTAATAGTCAAGATGAACAAGAGTTTATTCATTTATTATTTCAAAATATGGATACAATGAAAGATCACAATGTTGTTCAAAATAATATTGATCTAGTAGCTGTAACTGCATGTCCTACAGGAATAGCACATACTTATATGGCAGAAAAAGCATTAATAGAGAAAGCAAAAGAAATGAATATATCCATAAAGGTTGAAACAAATGGAGCAAGTGGTATTCAACATAAATTAACAAAAGAAGATATAGAAAAGGCAAAATGTGTTATTGTAGCGGCAGATAAGAAAGTGGAGATGGAAAGATTTCAAAATAAATATGTTATTCAAGTTCCTGTGACAAAAGCGATTGATCATACTGAAGAATTATTAAAAAACGCATTACAGCAAAAAGCTGAAATTTATCATGGCAAAGAATTATACAAAGAAAGTAATGAAAAGGGGACTAGAAAAATATATCAACATCTCATGAATGGTATATCACAGATTATACCTATCTTAATGATTTCAGGTATATTAATGAGTTTTATTCCATACTTACAGAATATGGATGTTGATCAGGAATATTTAACTATCATATATTATATTGCATCACTTGCTATTAATATTGCAATTCCAATAACCAGTGCTTTTATTGGTGATAGTATAGCAGGAAAACAGGGATTTGTTGTTTCTTTGATTTCATCCATCTTTTTGATTAATGTGCAGGGTAATATTATAGAAGGGATTTTAGTAGGATTCATAGGTGGATATCTAGCATTAGGCTTATCACATTTGTTTTCATATTTACCAAAGGATTTACAAAGTTTAACTCCAAATTTATTTGTACCTATTATAGGAACAACAATATTAAGTTTTCTCATTTATATGTTAGCCCCATATTTTATTGATTATGTCAGTTTATTGAATCAAAATCTAGATAGTATTGTAGTTGTTATTATTGGTGCAATCTTAGGTATGATGATGTCCATTGATTTAGGTGGTCCAATTAATAAGATTGCTTATACAATAGGTATTATCGGTATCTTTACAGGTAGATATGATATGATGTCAGCAGTTATGTTAGCTGGTATGATGCCACCATTGATCATATGGTTAACAATGTTAACAACAAAAGTTTTTGATCAAGAAGATAAACAAAAGAAATGGTCTTGTTTATTAAATGGATTGTGTTTTGTCAGTGAAGTAGCTATTCTATATATGAAAAAATATAAAAGCGCTGTTAAATATCCATGTATTATAGCATCAAGCATAGCTGGCGCATTATCAATGTATTTTCAATGTGGTCAAGCTTTCCCACATGGTGGTATATGGACCATATTCCTCATTAATAATCCAATTTATTTTATCTCTAGTTTAATGATTTCACTGATCATAGGAACACTATTAATCGTTATAATGAATAAATTAAAACTAAAAGCATAAATTGCTATATGCAATTTATTGGAATAAAAAAGAAGCTGTGACAAAATATCTTTTTAAAAATTGATATGTTCAGCTTCTTTTCTTTAATTTGAATTTTGATAAAAAAATAATAGTATCTTCAAAATTGATTCTCTTTGTTTTTTATAAATGACTTCTATTTATTTATGTTCTTTAATATAATAAAACCAAAAGTAATGATTAAGATAATGATGGTAATCTGCATAGCTAAAATTTGTTTAAGAATATAGTCAGTACCATTCATGTTTGATATAAAACTATAAACAATTTCTTTACCTAAAATGATGTTGAGTATTATACTTAAAAAAATTTTAACACCAGTATTATTCAATAATTGTTTCATAGTGTCACCCCATATCTACTTTTTACAATATAATTTTAAAATCTCTATACTTATTATAGAAGATTTATCACGATGATGAAGAATATATGTATTATCAATGAAATGAAAAAGGGTAATGATGATCAAAAAAATGATTTTCATTACCCTTTTTGTAGACTATTGGATATTTATTTTGCTATTAATATAATCTTCTATAATTATAAACATATCTTTCCCAGTATCCAGATAATGGGGCAGTTTTAACACATTGATCAGGATATTGTCCAACAGTTCCAGAACCTTCTCCAGAAGCATGAACAAAACTTCCACCACCAATATAGATACCAATATGAGCAACACCACTACCATAACTAAATGTAATGACATCACCAGGTTGTAATTCTGATCGAGAAATAGCTTTTCCACTACCAGCATATCCTGCAGCAGTTGTACGACCAAGACTTACGCCAGCTTGGTTATAAGCCCAATAAACTAAACCAGAACAATCGAAATAATTAGGACCATTTGCACCCCACCAATAACGACAACCCCATCTTGTTAGAGCTTTTTGAGCAATGGCATTTCCTACGGCTGAATCACCTGGAACATATGATCCACCACCGCCACCACCACTAGGAGCACGAGAAATCAATTCAGATAAAGCTGCATCAATTTTCTTTTGTGCAGAGGAAACTTCTTTAGATTCTTGTTGACTATCTTTAATTTTTTCTTGTTGTGCAGTTTTCAGTTCTATGTATTTTTCTTGTAAAGCTTCCTGTGATTTTTTCTGTGATTCTAAGTTTTCTTTAGCTGTTTCTAGAGACTTTTGTTGTGTGTCAAGATTTTGCTTTTGTTGTGTGAGTTCTTCTACTAACTCTTTTTCATAAGCTGTAATATCATTAACACTTCCTATACGTGAGAAGAAAGTTGAGAAATCTTCAGAACCAAATAAGAAATCTAAAACCCAGTTAGAGTTATATGTTGTTTGCATAACATATAAACGTTCTCTCATTTGTTCTTCTTTCTTTGCAATGTCTTTCTTTATTTTTTCGATTGATTTTAACATATAATCAATTTCTTTGTTTTTTTCATCTATTTGAGAATTTAAAGTTTCGATCTTTTTAGATACTTCTTCAATGTTATCATTAGTTTCACTTAAATCATCTTTTGTATCTTGAATCTCTTCTTTTAAATCTTGATTTTTTTCTTTTAAATATTTGTTAAATTCCTGACATACTTTTTTATTAGAATTTGTTAGATTTGAAGAACAAATTTTAATATATTTATCTTCCTGTCCTTCAAAATCAGTCGCATGAACATCTATTGGAAATAGACTCATAGCAAATACTGAACAAAAAGCTAAAAAACTTATACCTAATTTTTTCATTCAATTAATCACCTCTGTAAAAAACATTATAACATAAAAAACTCTAAAAAAAATACCAATTCATAGAATTTATGAAAGTCAGTATTCATACATGTTTATATATTATAAAGCATATAATAGAAAGTCGTTATAACTATGGCAAATGTGGAGGCATTTTTTTTATAAGAACATATTGTATCTTGAGGAGGTGAGTTAATGGTTAAAGATGGTATTGATGTTTCACAATATCAAGGTGAAATCAATTGGGAACTTGTTAAAAATCATATTGATTTTGCAATTTTGAGATGTGGCTTTGGACAGGATTTGCCTGGACAAGATGATCCTACTTTTAAACGTAATGCTGATGAATGTACAAGATTAGGTATTCCTTTTGGTGTTTATCTTTATTCATATGCCACTGATGAAAGGGCGGCATTATCAGAAGCTAGACATGTTATGAGACTTATTCAAGATTATCAGATGGAATATCCTATTTATTTGGATTTAGAAGATCCGAGTATAGGAAGATTAACAAATGATCAAATTGAAAAAAATGCAAGAGTCTGGGCTGATGAGCTTGCTAAACATAATTATTTCCCAGGATTCTATGCTTCATATTATTGGTGGACAACAAAACTAACTGGTCCAACATTTAAAAGATATACAAGATGGGTTGCTCGCTATGCTGAAGAATTAGGAGTAGAAGGATTTGATATGTGGCAATATACGAATCATGGTTTTGTTGAAGGAATAAGTGTACCTGTAGATAGAAATCATTCATATCGTGATTTTCCAACAGAAATTAAAGCTGGTGGATATAACAACTTCAATGTTGAAACAAACCCAGAACCTGCACCAGAACCAGAAGTACCACAACAAAACTATCAGGTAGGAGATCATGTAACATTTAATCATGTTTTTATCTCTTCAGACAGTAGTGTTCCTTTAGTTCCATATATGAATCATGGTACTATTACAAGAGTTGTTCCTAATGCGAGAAATCCATACTTGATAGGAAATGGTCTTGGATGGGTGAATAATGAAAGTATTACAGGAACTCTCAGATATTTATCTCATCCAACATATCGTGGAGATTCATTGGTAGATGCTTTGAGTCAGATAGGAGTTGATTCATCTTTTGCATCGAGAAAAGATTTAGCACAAAAAAATGGAATTGAGAACTATACTGGTAGTGCCAGACAAAATTTAGAATTATTAAGACTCCTTCAAGAAGGTCGCTTAAAAAGTTAAGGTATTGCTGTAAAGCGATACCTTTTCATATTGTATTTATGTTTGTACAATAGTATAATAGAGGCGTTTTAAAGGGGAGAGTGAAATATAATGGTTTATGCCAAGACAAGAAATGAAAAAGAATGGAAAAAACATATTACTTCGTTTATATGTGTACTTGTTGCTTCCATTATTATGTCTATCAATATAAAATCATTTGTTAGAGCAGGGGATTTGATACCAGGAGGATTTACAGGTTTATCATTATTGATTCAAAGATCATGTAGTGTTTTTTTTCAATTAGAATTACCTTATTCTCTTATTAATATTTCATTAAATGCTGTACCAGCATTTATTGGATTTAAGATAATAGGAAAGAAATTTACAAGTTATTCAGTGCTAATGATTGTTCTCAATTCATTTTTAGTCGACTTAATACCAGTCACACCTATTACATATGATCCATTACTTGTATCAGTTTTTGGAGGTATTTTAAATGGTATAGCTATTGTCATTGCATTATATGGAAAAGCATCAAGTGGAGGTACTGATTTTATTGCTGTCTATTTATCAAATAAATTAAAGAAACCATCATGGAATTTTGTATTTGGAATTAATGTTGTTATTTTAACAACAGGAGGTTTCTTATTTGGATTTGAAGCAGCCATGTATTCAATTATATTCCAGTTTGTTTCAACACAAGTCATAGAAAGATTACATCGTAGAGATCATAAAGTGACTTTATTAATTATTACAAAAGATGGAGAAACAATTGGACAAGAGTTATTAGAATATACACATCATGGTGTAACACAATTTGAAGGACAAGGATGTTATTTAAAAGAAAATAAAACAATGTTATATACTGTTGTTGGAGCAGATGAAGTGAAAGATGTAGTTCATTTGATTAAAGCATTAGACCCACATGTTTTTATTAATATTATCAACTCTGAAGGTGTAACAGGAAGATTTTATCAAGAACCTATCGAATAAGAAAAGGAAGGTTTATATAGATTTCGTATTTCTATATAAATCTTCCTTTTTCTATTTCGGAACTATTTTGTAAATATTCATTTAAAAAGTATTCAAAAATTTGAATGTGTAATTCTTCATCCTCAATAATACGATGCAAAATCTTTTGGATTGTTCTTTCTTTTATACAGGTTATTTGTTGTTGATATATAGCAATTGTATTTTGTTCTTGAATAATCGCATTTTCTAATAAAGATTTTAAATGACTAGGATAGACATTATATCCAGGTGACCAGTATTCTAGACAACCTTGCTGACAATCCCAAAGTCGAGGATCTGCACCTAAATGATAAGCTAAATGAGCAAAGATATCTAAATGATGCATTTCAACAATACTGATTTTTTCCATTGCTACAGATAATTCAGGCCAAACGTCTTTTAAAATAACATGATTATAAAAATAAAGACTAACAGCATTCATTTCCGAATAGAGTCCAGCTAAATTAGATAACATTAAAGATGCATATTGTGGATTTTCCTTTATATCAGTCATTTCTGGATAAGGTTTGTTGATAAAGTAGTTCATAAAATAACCTCCATACTTCTACTGTATGAAGGTTATCTATAATTATTCTAATATTTTTTCAAAACCGATACGCAAGTCACCACTTAATAGAGTAATTTCTCCACATTGATGAAAACCATGTTTTTGTAAAAAACGTTGCATAGATAAATTATCTTCATGGGTATCAATGCGGATACTATGAATATGGTTTTGTTGACATTCATGAATAGCATATTCTAATAACTGATGAGCTATATTTTGACCCTTATGACTTTCATCTACAACTATTCGATGAATAACAGCATAAGGCTTATGATGAGTTAACCATTGTCCCTGAATCTTTTGATAAGTTGGCTCGTCTTCAATAGCAAAATACATTGTTCCAATAATATCATGATCTTCAATAACATAACTATTATTCTTTTGAATATCTTCAATAATATCTAAAGATTGAGGGTAACCATCTTGCCATTGATCAATATTTTGTTGTTTAAAATAATTTTGAGCTTGATGAATAAGTGTCATAATTCTTTGTACATCATCAAGATGAGATTTTCTTATTTCCATGTTGTTCTCCTTAAACTATAAATGATGACATCATGATATTGAAAGTTCTTATAGACATGTTCAAATAAGTAACCTTCTTTTTCAAAATGATTCCATTCTAAAACACGACATGATGCTTTATTTTCTACAAAGACTTCAGCATAAATTTTATGAATATGATAACATTCAAAAACATGCTGACAAAATAAACGTACAGCTTGTCGCATGATACCACGATGAGCATAAAGTGGATTTAACCAATATCCTAATTCACAATTATGGACGTAAATATCATTATGCAAAGTTCCACCAATACAACCTACACAAATACCATCTACAACAATTCCAAAATCTAGACCATGATTTTGTAAAGAATGAGTAATAAAAGACATAGCATGATCTAATGTATATGGATAGGGAAAAGTATTTCTTAAATACGTACCAATACTTTTTTCATTAGCATGATATGCTAATTGACAGGGATCAATTTGATCTAAAGTTTTTAATTCAATAATCATAGACTCTCCTTAAGGAAGAGGCTTATCACTCGCAAGGTAAAGATCGTACCATTGTTGACGTGTTAAATGAATATCACACGCTTGGACCATTTCTTTTAAATGAGCAGGTGAAGTTGTTCCCATAATAGGTTGCATACAAGCTGGATGACGAAGTAACCATGCAATTGCGATAGCACTCTTTGTCACATGATATTCATCTGCTAGTTTTTCCATGATAGAATTAAGTTTTTCATAGTTAGGATGATCAATAAAACATCCTTCTGTCCATGATGCCTGTACAACACTCCAAGGTTGAATCGTGATATCATGTAAACGACAATAATCTAAAACACCACCATCTTTATCTTGAGCCCATGATTCTTTCATATTCATATTCATTCCTGAATCAATCATAACAGAATGTACAATAGATAACTGTAATTGATTAATAATTAATGGGTGTTGAGTATATTTTTGTAAAAGTTCTATTTGTAAAGGTGTATGATTAGAAACACCAAAATATTTCACTTTTCCACTTTCATATAATTCATCAAAAGCTTCAGCAACTTCTTTTGGATCACATAAGGCATCAGGACGATGCAATAATAAAATATCAATATAATCAGTTTGTAATCTTTTTAAAGAATTTTCAACACTTGTTAAGATATGCTCCTTAGAAAAATCATAGCGTTTCCCTGGAACAATTCCACATTTTGTTTGAATAATCATTTTTTCACGATATTCAGGGTGCTTTTTTAAAACTTCACCAAAAATTTCTTCTGATTTTCCTCCACCATAAATATCAGCATGATCAAAAAAGTTAATACCTGCATCTAAAGCAGTTTGAACGAGTTCTTCGACTTGTTCTAGGCTTTTATCAGCAATACGCATACAACCTAAAGCTAAACGAGAAGCCTTTAAATCTGTTTTTGATATTTGAAAATATTCCATAAATTAGTCCCTCCTGTTGTTATTATATAAAATAATGATTATAATGTAAAAGAAAAAGAGGTGTTTCCATGTATCATATTGTTAGTATTATCGTGTATATTGTTTCGATTACTCTTGCTATGATTGGTTTAAGCTGTTTTCGCTTTGATCAATACATCAGAAAAGGTAAAGAAAGAGAATTTCATATTTTCTTTATTGTTACATCAATAGCTTTAGGTTATTTATTTGCATCTTTTATATTGGATTTTGGAAGTTTAAGTTTTCAATTCTAAATAAGAAGTTTTCAACATATATATGAATGATGAAAAAAATATATGTAAAACTTCTTTTTATATTTTCTATTTTATTAGTGATCGGTTGTTTTCATTATCAGGATGCAATGGTTTGGATTCATTCAAAATATCAAGTGAAAACAAAGGAAAAAAATGTACAAGTTCAAATGTCTGATCAGGTTGTATCCATCCCATTAGAAGAATATCTTATAGGAGTTATTGCCGGGGAAATGCCAGTCAGTTTTGAAAAGGAGGCGCTCAAGGCACAGGCAGTAGCCAGTCGTACTTTTGTATTATCAAGGAATTTAAAAGTTGATAATACAACCAATTCACAGGTTTATTTAGATGATGATGAAATGAAGAAAAAATGGGGAAAACAATATGCACAAAATAAACAGAAAATAGAAGAAGCAATTCAAGAAACAAAAGGCGAAGTTATGACATATCGGGGAGAATATATTTCTGCATTGTTTTTTTCTAGCAGTAATGGCAGAACTGTTAATAGTGAAGATTATTTTACGGGAGAAGTGGCCTATCTTAAATCGGTTGATAGTCATTGGGATACAAGTATTGATCCTCATAATACAAGGAGTCAGACTTTTACCAAACAACAATTAGCCAATATATTTAATGTTGTTCCTGAACAAATCAAAATCACATCCCATACATCAAGTGGCTATGTTGACAAAGTCACTATTAATCAAAAAACATATACAGGTAGAGAAATCAGAGAAAAACTATCGCTACCATCTTCGTGTTTTCAAATTCAGTTTTCATCAAAAGGTTATACTTTTATTACGCATGGCAATGGTCATGGTGTTGGTATGAGTCAATATGGTGCTCAAGCTATGGCTTTAGAAAAGAAAAGTTATAAAGAGATTTTACATCATTATTATCAAAATATTGAAATTGAAAGTATAGACTCTTAACTTTTGTTCATACTTAAGTTGAGGTGAAAACATGAAGAAAAGATCTTTTCATTATAAGAAGATATTAGGAATCTCACTAGCTTTAGCTTTATTTTTAGGTGGTATTGGGATTGTTCAAAATATTTTAGATGAACGTACTCAAAATTTTGAAGATGAAACTGTTGTCAAAGTGGATGAAAATCAGACAAAAGAAAACAAAACTGAAGAAAAGAAAGTAGAAACTTTAAAATCACCGGTTAAAGATGGTATAGGAATAGTGAGATATTATTATGATAAGGATGATGATGCCACAAAGCAAGAACAGTCCTTAATATTATTTGAAGATGTTTATCGTCCTAATCAAGGTATTGACTATGCCAATAAGAATGAAAAATTTGATGTGTTGGCAGCTATCAGTGGTACTGTTACAAAGAAAACAAATGATCCTGTACTTGGCTGGGTTATCACTATTACCAATAGTGATAATATTTCTACAACTTATGAATCATTATCAGAAGTATCAGTAGAATTAAATAAAGAAGTCAAACAAGGTGATGTGATTGGTAAAAGTGGTGAGAATGTTTATGAAGCTGACTTAAAAAATCACTTACATTTTATTCTTCAAAAAGGAGATCAATTGTATAATCCAGAGAAATTTATTGGACAGACACTTGATATGATTAAATAAAATTTAGGTTCTTAGGAATCTAAATTTTTTTAAAATATTCACATAAATTTCATACATTTGGTATATTATCATTGAGGAAAAGAAAGTGTTTTGAAAAAGATAAAAATTATGTTGATATAGAAATAATTTTTTCTTGTAATTAATAGGAAAAATGATACAATAGAAATGCTTATAGGAGGAATGTTCAATGAAATTATCAAAGGAAATTGGTATTGACTTAGGAACAGCTAACATTCTTATTTATGTCAAAGGTGAAGGTATTGTTGTCAATGAGCCTTCTGTTGTAACTATCAATACTGAAACAAATAAACCTATCGCAGTAGGAGAAGAAGCCAGAGATATGCTTGGAAAAACTCCAGGTAAATTTCAAGCTATTCGTCCTTTAAAAGATGGGGTTATCGCAGATTTTCAAATTACTGAAATATTATTAACTCATTTTATTAATAAACTTAACTTAAAAGGAGTTTTCTCAAGACCAACTATCTTAATTTGTTGTCCATCAAATATCACTTCAATTGAAAAGAGTGCTATTCAGGATGTTGCATTAAGATGTGGAGCTAAACGTGTTTATATCGAAGAAGAACCAAAAGTAGCTGCTATTGGTGCTGGATTAGATATTTCTAAACCATCAGGAAACATGGTTGTAGATATCGGTGGTGGAACAACTGATATTGCAGTTCTTTCATTAGGTGATATCGTTACAAGTACATCTTTAAAGATTGCTGGAGATAAAATGGATGCTGAATTAATTAAATATGTTAAAGATAAATATAAATTATTAATTGGTGACCGTACAGCAGAAGAAATTAAGATGACAATTGGTAGTGCTTATGAAGCTGATCCAAAAGAAGTAATGGATGTAAGAGGTAGAGATTTAGTTACAGGATTACCTCATACAATTCAATTGAATGCTAAAGAAACTCAAGAAGCTTTAGAAGAATGTTGTATGACAATTTTACGTTCTACAAAACAAGTTCTTGAACAAACACCACCAGAATTATCAGCTGATATCGTTAATAAAGGTATTTTCTTAACAGGTGGAGGAGCTTTACTTCATAACTTAGATAAATTCTTAGAAGAAGGATTAGGAGTTCCTGTATTTGTGGCTGAAAATGCTCTTGACTGCGTCGCTGAAGGATGCGGTGTTATGTTAGAAAACACTCAATATTTACAATAGTTAATAAAAGAGGCTGTAACGAAATAGCTTTTAAGAGTGAATGCGTACAGCTTTTTTATGTGAATTTTGAGAATAAAAAATGATAAACTTATGATATGAAAATGGACAATGATGATCATTGCCCATTTTTATTATGACTTAAAAATATTTGGTTGAGTTATTTTTAATAATGTCTTCATTGACAAAATCAATCATAGAATATTATTAAACCTTAATTTTTAACTTTTTATAAATTAGGAAACCAAAATAACCAAAGATCAACAATGATAAAATAGAATCAAACACAATAGCAATCATATTATTTGTTCCATTAAATACTTCCAATAATAGAGGTATACTGACTGCAAATCCTATTAACAATCCCCAAATACAATGAAACCATGATTTTGGAAAGAAAACAAAACCTATAAATAAAACAATCATTAGCAACATAACTGAATCATTCATAAACGAAAAGTGATATTCGCCGTTTTGCTAGAATAGTGCTAAAAGACCTAAAACACAAATTCATAAATTATTCATCTTAGGACTCATAAATTTCATAAAACCACCATCCATATCTTAGACTAATTCATCTTTACTGCGCATTAATTCTTCACTGCCATTTTGATAAGTTTGTATAATTTGCTGATGGTATTTTTCATATATGTTGATCATTTTTGTAATATACGGATTCACTATGTCTTGAATATTTTTTATATTTTCAAAATCTGAACTGTTCTGTATATTTGAACAGTCAACATATCTTCTAATCCAAAAATCATCAGTTTTGATAAATACATATATACTTTTTTTACCGTATATCCATAATGAAGTGCTACTCATCAGCTCAACTTCACATTCATATCCTTCATATTTCCAATTATATTCATGTTGTTTCTTATTATAATCATTTATATACGCTTTAGAATCTCTTTCCTTTAGAAAATAGATGTACTCTGTATCATCTTGTAATGAAACACCAACAGGGTCATTTTCCTTATTATAAATAAAATCAAAGCCATCATAATTCTCCACGAAATACGGATTATAGTCATTATATCTCCATAATTGTGAAAACAAAAATCCAATTATCAAAAGACTCATAAAACCTAAAACTATTATTATACGTTTTTTCATATTACATTTTTACCTCGACAAGCTTTATTCCCATTATCCTACTATTTTTTATAAGTTTTTTAGAAAGTTTAATCATTGAACTATAGCTCATAAGAGCTATATATAAGTTATAATCATCAAGTTTAAAATAGTAGAACTTATTTCTATATGAATAATTATTATTTTCCACCATAGTATTAGCAAAATCATCAATCAATTTATTTGAATCATAGAATTGTTTTCCATTGAAATGATATAATTAAATATTATGAATGGATACATCTTTTTCTAAGTATTCTTCAACTGAATGATTACAATATGAGTGAAATATACTGCATTGATCATTGTTATAAGAATATTCATAATATTATCAATAGTCATAGAGAAATTTTAATTATTTCTTCATACAATCTTATATGTCATTTTTACCTTTATGACTGTATCTATAATGGAAAGAACTGCCTTTTTTTCGTACCATCCTTCCTTGGCATATTATTCTTTTTCTATTTCAATTATACTATGATATATATATTGACTCAAATATAAAATCAATTCTATAAATAGTTTAAATATCTTTTATCATTTATAAAATATTGAAAATAATAGTTTTTTCTTTATCTGTAAAAAAATAGATTTTTTATATGATTTTGTTAAAATAGATGACTGAGGTGATAAAGATGGGGAAAAAGAAATATTTTTTCTTTGATATTGATGGAACTTTAGCTGTAGGAACACCAGGAGATCAATATGTTCCTGAATCAGCGAAAAAAACAATTAAAGAATTAGAAGCAAAAGGACATTTTGTTGCTATTGCGACAGGAAGAAGTTATGCAATGGCAGTCAATCATATGAAAGAATTAGGATTTAAAAATATGGTGAGTGACGGGGGAAATGGAATCACTATCAATGAAAAACTAATTGAAATCAAACCTTTAGATTATGATAAGTGTCTAGCGTTAATTGATGAATGTAAAGAAAAAGGATTCATTTGGGCAATATCACCAGATAATGAAACAAGACGTTTAGCACCAGATAATCGCTTTTATGATTTTACACATGATATTTATATGGATACAGTTGTTGAAGAAGGCTTGGATCCAAGAAATTATGATCAAATTTATAAAGTTTATGTGGCTTGTTTTTCTCCAGAAGAAGAAAAACTAGAAACTTTAAAGCAATTACCTTGGTGTCGTTTCCATAAAGAATATTTATTTGTTGAACCAGGAGATAAATCAGTAGGAATTAAAGCTATTGTTGATCATTTTGGTGGAGATTATCAGGATGTTGTTGTTTTTGGTGATGAGAAGAATGATTTGAGTATGTTTCGTGATGAATGGACTTCTATTGCGATGGGAAATGCTATTGATGAATTAAAAGCAAAAGCAACATATATTACAGATGCTGCTGATAAAGATGGCATTTATAAAGCATGTCAGCATTTTGGATGGGTGGATTAAATGAGTAGGAAAATTATATTTTTTGATATTGATGGAACATTGTTTTGTCCAGAGTTAGGACGTATTACTGATGAAGTGAAAAATGCAATGAAATCAGTTCAAAAGCAAGGACATTTATGTTTTGTTGCAAGTGGTAGACCTTATGGATTCATTGCTGAAAATGTAAAGGAAATAGGATTTGATGGATATGTACTGGCAAATGGAGCTAATGTGAAATATCATAATAAAGATTTAACTGCAAGATATTTAAATCCAGAAAAGGTTAAAGAATTGACTGAGTGTTTAAAGTCTAAAAATATTGAATATATTTTGCAGACACCAACACTTTGTTATTTGAATCAGTCAAACCAATGTTTATTAGATTTCTATTCTCATTGTAATATAGATTTTCATAATTTATGTTATCAATATGATGAAGAAGATATTATAAAAAGAACAGTTAAAATGGAAGCATGGACAAAAAATCAGGAAGAGTTAGATTATGCGATTTCATGTTTTCAATCTTTTTCTTACGAATTGCATCCAGATCATCATAGCTTAGAAATTTATTCTAATGAAGTATCTAAGGCAACAGGTATATTAGATGTCTTACATGAATTAAATATTGATATTAAAGATAGTTACTGTTTTGGGGATGGTCCTAATGATGTAGAAATGTTTGAAACAGTTGGACATCCTATTGCGATGGGAAATGCTATTGAAGATATTAAAAAAAGAGCAGAAATCATATGTCCAAGTGTTCAGGAAAATGGAGTGGCTATACAATTAGAAAAGATGTTTAATGAATAACTGGCTATCAAAGCTAGTTTTTTCGTATTATTGATAATATAAAAAGAGCAGAAACATTCTGCTCATATAAAATCTACATAAATAATATCATTGCAAACATAAAAAGTAAGGATATACTGGCAACTAATAGTGCAAAGTTAAAGCCAGTTTTTTTGTGTACTTCATTTTTAATGCCAAAAGCTAATGAAAACACAAAGAGAAAAGGCAAAATAAACCAGGTAAGATATATCAATGTATGAAAGCCATCAGTTTGAAAGAGTTCACTCAACATTGTTTGTATCCTCGTTAAGAAGTTGAACAAGAATTTGATCTAATTCAGGTAAAAATCTTTTTAAAATAATTGGTCTACCATTTTGATTAAGAAAACAATGTAAACTTTTCCCAATAGCTACAATGTCATCATTGACTTTCATCGTATATTCTATTTCTAGACGTGTTCCCTTATATGCAGAAACCTTTGTTTCAATGTTAATAAGATCAGGGAAAGTCGTACTTTTTTTATAATCACATTGAATGCCTATAACAGGAGAACTAATACCTAATTCTTCCATCTTATCATAACCAAAACCAATATGATTTAAAAAATCAATACGCGCTTCTTCCATAAAACGAATGTAATTAGAATGATGTGTAATTTGCATTTTATCGGTTTCATAATATTGAACTTGATGTGTATATGTGTGCATAATCTAATCTATACTCCTTTACTTTTTTATTATAATGAATTTATTATATATATTCAAATTGATTTTGATAAAAAAGTTTAATATTTATGAACTTTATTTTAAAAATATGAAATTTATTGTTGCATTAGGGGTAGAAATATGTATAATAAAGTTGTTTGATTTTTTGAATTTAAAGTTTAGTATAGTGACATGGAGGTTTATATGGACATTGGAAAGAAATTGAAGGATTTGCGTATAAAAAATGATTTGACCTTGGAAGAGTTGGCTTCAAGAAGTGAACTCACAAAAGGATTTCTTTCTCAAGTCGAAAGAAATTTAACCAGTCCAAGTATCTCTACACTCGAAGATTTGTTAGAGGCACTAGGCACCAATCTTTCTGAGTTCTTTCAATCTGATCAGGAAGAAAAGATTGTCTTTCATACACAGGATTTCTTTGTGGATGAAAAAGACGAATATACGATTGAATGGGTTATTCCTAATGCTCAGAAAAATGAAATGGAACCAATTCTTTTAACTATTCATGGACATGAAAGAAGTAAAGAAATGGAATGTCATAATGGAGAAGAATTTGGTTATATTTTAAAAGGAAATGTCACTTTAGTTCGTGGGAATAAAAAATATAGATTAAAAGCAAAAGAAACATTCTATATGGATGGTAAAGAAAGTCATTATTTTATCAATAATGGTTCAAGTGATGCCAAAATATTGTGGGTCACAACACCACCAATGTTTTAAAAGAAGGGAGTATGATTATGGATAAGAAGAAGTTAATACAATTTCGTAATATAGTGAAAGAATTTGATGGACAAATTGTTTTAAAAGGTGTCAATCTTGATATATATGAAAATGAGTTTGTGACTTTACTGGGACCTAGTGGTTGTGGAAAGACAACATTACTAAGAATTTTAGGTGGTTTTCTAGATGCAACTGAGGGAGAAGTTATTTTTGATGGAGAAGACATTAGTCAAGTTCCTGCACATAAAAGAGAGTTAAATACTGTCTTTCAAAAATATGCTCTTTTCCCACATATGAGTGTTTATCAAAATATTGCCTTTGGATTAAAAATTAAGAAAATGAGTAAAGACGTTATTGAACAAAAAGTTATGAAAATGTTAAAGCTCATTGGTTTAGAAGGTTTTGAAAATAAAAACGTTACACTTCTTTCAGGGGGACAACAGCAACGTGTAGCGATTGCCAGAGCACTTGTTAATGAACCTAAGGTTTTATTATTAGATGAACCACTTGGAGCATTGGATTTAAAATTAAGAAAAGAAATGCAATATGAATTAAAAAGAATTCAACAGGAAGTTGGAATTACCTTTATCTTTGTTACACATGACCAGGAAGAAGCCTTAACTATGTCAGATAAGATTGTTGTTATGAAGGATGGGGAAATTCAACAAGTTGGAACACCTCAGGAAATCTACAATGAACCAGAAAATAGATATGTAGCAAACTTCATTGGGGAAAGTAATATTATTCCAGCTGTTATGTTAGAAGATTATAAAGTAAAATTTGATGATATTGTTTTTGACTGTGTGGATTTTGGATTTAAAGATAAACAACCTGTTGATGTTGTGATTCGTCCAGAGGATATTGATATTGTCGATGTCAAAGATGGAAAAATGACAGGAGAAGTCTTAAGTGTTCTTTTTAAAGGTGTACATTATGAAGTTATGGTTGAAACAGTTCCAGGAACAAGTGTAACTGTGAACATGCATGTCATCAGAAATCGTGATGTGACATCTGAAAACGGAAAAGAAAAAATCAGTGCCAATGATTTCTATGTCGATATTGAAGATGTCAAATCATTAGATGATGCTGAAGTTATTGCGCGTGCTGATGCACAGGCATGGAATCCTGAAACAGATGATTATATTTCTATCAGTAAGATTGATTATGATTTAAAAGAAGAAATTGGTGAATATGCAGTGACATTCTCGACTTCAAGTGGAACATCAGTAGAACGTAAGATCATTGTTGTGAATCAACCTGTTGTGAAGAATGAAAGAGCGAATGAAGGGGTTATGGCATTCAATTTCTTTAAGACAGTTGATGAACTTGATGAATCCGTAGCCTTAGATACAGATTTAAAAACATGGGCAAATGCTCAAGGATGGAAATTAAATGATGAAGATGAATCTGTAGATATTTATGTAGATTATGATTTTGATCCTGAACATATTGAAGAAGGAACATATAAAGTCACTTTCTCAACAGAAGGTAGAGAATTAAAGATTCATACAACAGATTATGTGGAAGAAGGTAAAGAGGTCGGTTTAACATTCTTCCCTGAAGATATTCATGTCATGGAAAAGATGGGGTTCTAGAATGAAACGTTTTTCACAATTAGCATGGCCCTATATGATATGGGTGATCTTAATGATTTTATTACCAATGTTATTAATTCTTTTCTATTCATTAACAACAAGTGGAAATGATATCATTAACTTTACATTTACTTTGGATCATTTTAAAAAATTTTTTACCGACCCAGACTTTTTACTTGTCTTATGGCGTTCATTGACGATTGCTGTGAAGACAACAATTATCTGTGTTGTCTTAGGTTATCCAGTTGCTTATTTTATTGCAAGAAGCAGTGATCGTGTTCGTAATATTCTTGTTTTAGCTATTACTTTACCAATGTGGATTAATATGTTAGTCAGAACATATGCCTGGATAGGAATTCTTTCTGATGGGGGTATAGCTCAAACAATTTTAGGTTTCTTTGGACTCAAAGATATGGAGTTGTTATATACAGAAGGTTCTGTATTGCTTGGAATGGTTTATAACTTTATTCCATTTATGATTCTACAAATCAATACATCTTTATGTAAGATGGATAAATCATTATTAGAAGCCAGTGCTGATTTAGGGGCGAACAGAGTTCAGACATTCTTACGTGTCACTTTGCCATTATCTTTATCAGGAGTTGTCAGTGGAATAACACTTGTCTTTTTACCAGCAGTGAGTTCATTCTTTATTCCTAAACTTCTTGGTGGAGGACAGTTCTTCTTAATTGGAAACGTGATTGAAAATCAATTTATTACAGTTGGAGAATGGAACTTTGGTAGTGCAATCTCTATGATTATGGCAGTCATTATGATGATTTGTATGTATGCAATTAGAAAAATTGATGAACGTAATAGTGGAGGAGGGAATCAGGAATCATGAAAAAAAATAAGAGAATTATTGGTAAAATTTTAATGGTTCTGATGATTTTATTCTTCTATTTACCAATTGTATTTATGGTTATCTTCTCTTTTAATGAAAGTAAATCACTAACACATTTTACTGGTTTTAGTTTAAACTGGTATGAAAAACTCTTCCAAAATAGAGATATGATGGAATCATTATATGTCACAATTACAGTTGCTGTGATTGCTACAATTGTATCGACAATAGTAGGAACAATTAGTGCCATTGGTTTATCAAAATCAAGCAAGATTGTTAAAAAAGTCATGATGCAGTTAAATGATTTTCCAATTATGAATCCAGAAATTGTGACAGCTATTGGGTTGATGTTACTATTTATTACATTTCATATAGAACGTGGTTTTATGACAATGTTACTTGCTCATATTACATTCTGTATACCTTATGTCATTTTAAGTGTGATGCCTAAAATTCGTTCACTAGATCCAAATCTATCTGATGCAGCAATGGATTTAGGAGCAACACCATGGCAAGCTTTAACAAAAGTTTTAGTACCACAAATTATGCCTGGTATCGTATCAGGAGCCTTAATTGCCTTTACAATGTCATTTGATGATTTTATCATTTCATACTTTGTAACAGGAGGAGGGGTTAAAAACTTAAGTATCATGGTTTATACAATGAGTAAAAGAGTTAACCCAACAATCAATGCAATATCTACGCTTGTCGTAGTATTGATAACGGTAGTCTTAGTGATTATCAATGTAGTACCACTAATTAAAGCAAGAAGGGAGAAAAAAGATGAAAAAGTTATTAACTAGTTTATTAGCGGTTGCAACAATGTTTACTTTAACAGCGTGTGGAGGGGATTCAAATGCAGATAAGCCATATGCTGGACAAGAATTACACCTTTATAACTGGGGAGAATACATGGGTGAAAATTTTATCTCTGGTTTTGAAGATTTAACAGGCGCAACAGTCGTTGTGGATTACTTTGATTCAAATGAAGCTATGTATATCAAAGTCGCAAATGGAGAACCATATGATATTTTAGTTCCTAGTGACTATATGATTGAAAGATTAATTCAAGAAGATCTTATTCAAAAATTAGATAAAGATAAGATTACATGTATGGATGAGCTTGTTGATGCTGTCAAAGGTTTACCATATGATCCAAACAATGATTATTCAATTCCTTATTTCTGGGGAACAGTAGGAATTGTTTATGACAAAACAAAAGTCAGTGAAGCAGACTTAGAAAAAGAAGGATACAATATTTTCTTAGATACTAAATACAAAGGAGATATTTATCTATATGATTCTGAACGTGATTCATTCATGATGGCATTAAAAGCTTTAGGATATTCAATGAATACAAAAGATGAAAAAGAATTAGAAGAAGCTTATAACTGGTTAGTGAAATGTGTAGAAACAATGGAACCAGAAATCGTCACTGATGAAATTATTGATAACATGGCTCAAGGTAGAAAAGCTTTAGGATTGATTTATTCTGGAGATGCTGCTTATGTTATGAGTGAAAATGAAAACATGGGATTCTATATGCCTGAAACAGGAACAAATTTATGGAGTGATGCTATGGTGATTCCAAAGAATGCTGAAAATGTAGAATTAGCACATGAATTTATTAATTATGCTTGTAGCTATGAAGCTGCTATGGATAATTCAAGCTTTGTAGGATATACTTCTGCTAATCAGGAAGTTATGGATGAATTAGCAAATGGAGATTATGAAGGAATTAATGCTTATGTGCCTAGAACTGGTAATGATAAAGATGAAGTTTTTGAATATGATGAAGCAACTCGTAAAATCATTTCAGATTATTTCAGTAAGGTTAAAATTGCAGCTTCAAATGCTCAATAACAATAATGAGAAGATTGATACTATGTATTAATCTTCTTTTTTTGTTTGAAAAATAAAAAAGATGAACATTTATATAAGTATTCATTGCATATAAAAAGAAATGACGACAAAGATTTAACATGTTATAATTTGAATGCATTGAGGTGGATGAATGAGAAAAGTTATTTTATTTATTGCGATGAGTCTAGATGGATATATTGCTGATCAAAATGGTGGAGTAGACTGGTTACAAGGACAGGACTCCAATCAGGAAACAAAAGATATTTATACAGAATTTATTCAAAATATAGATACAGTTATTATGGGATGGAATACATATCATCAGATTGTAACAGAATTATCACCAGATCAGTGGATTTATTCTTCACTTCAAAGCTATGTCATAACACATAATCAAAAAGAATCAACAGAAAATATTCAATTTGTTTTACAGGATCCAAGCGATTTGATTAGGGAGTTAAAACAAAAAGAAGGAAAAGATATATGGATTTGTGGTGGAGCACAAATCATTCAATCGCTTATGCAAAATCAAATGATTGATGAATATCATATTTCTATTATTCCAATTCTTTTAGGATCAGGCATTTCATTGTTTCATACAGGATTTTCAACAATTCCACTACAATTAGTAGAATCTCATGAGAATAATGGAATATTGGACACAATTTATGTGCGTAGAAAAGAAACGGATATAAATGAGTCATGTGATAGAAAATGATTTTTTAGAAATAGTAAGGTTTCTATTTTATTGTATGTATAGAGCAAGAAAAAGAATGAATATCATGGAAAGAAGGCATAAAAATGAAAGGAATTATTATATATGGTTCTCACTATGGAACAACAAAACAATATGCTGAAGAATTATCAAGATTAACACATTTACCATTAGAAAACGAAGAAGATGTAAAAAATATACATGATGATTTCATTGTTTATTTAGGTGGATTATATGCAGGAGGAGTTAAGGGATTAAAACATATAGTTAAAATGATACCATCACAGACACAAATGATTGTCGTGACAGTAGGTTTAGCAGATGTTCAAGATGAACAAAATATAAAAAATATAAGACATGCTCTCCAACAACAATTATCACCAGAACTTTTTCATGGCTCAAAGTTTTTTCATTTACGTGGAGGTATTGATTATTCAAAGTTAAGCTTTAAACACAAGACTATGATGACTCTTTTATATAAGGTTACTAAAAATAAACCACGTGAAAATATGACTGCAGAAGATCAAGCTATGGTGGATTCGTATAATAAAAAAGTTGATTTTGTTGATTTTCAAGCATTAAAGCCAATTGTTGAAGAAATTAACTTTATCATGCAAGGAGAATCGAAATGAGAAAAAGATATAAAAAGAAACTTATAAAAATTATTGTTGCTGGTGTTGTTGCACTGGGTGGATATCTTGGTGTTGAATTTCATCAGCAGACATATAGTGCTATCAGTATTGAAGATGTCCCAGAATATAGTGGTAAGCCTTATGTCATTGTTAATGATAATGAGCCCTATTTTGATGAAAAAGATTTAACAACGCAATCATTTGAAGAATATAGTCCATTAGATTCTTTCGGACGTTGTGGTGTAGCATATGCAAATATTGGAGAAGATATTATGCCTACAAAAGAAAGAGGAAGTATTGGCATGATTAAACCATCAGGATGGCAAACAAAGAAATATGATTTTGTAGATGGTAAATATCTTTACAACAGATGTCATTTGATTGGTTATCAGTTAAGTGGTGAAAATGCAAATGAAAAGAATTTAATCACAGGGACAAGATATATGAATACAGAAGGAATGTTGCCTTTTGAAAATGAAGTTGCTGATTATGTGAAAGATACAGGAAATCATGTTTTATATCGTGTGACACCTGTTTTTGAAGAAGATAATCTGGTGGCTGATGGTGTATTGATGGAAGCTATGTCTGTAGAGGATCGAGGTTTAGATATAGAATTTAATGTTTTTGTGTATAATGTTCAGCCTCATGTGAAAATTGATTATCAGACTGGAAAAAGCTCTTTAGATGAATAAAAATATAAAAATAATAAAAAAGTTGGACTCCTTAAAAATGGTTTAGTACAATGTAGAAAAGGAGGTCATCAATATGTTTACAATTTCTAATTTTACAAATAATAATGATGTGAAAATCATTAATGAGAAAGGACCTTTTCAAGTCATTGAATATCAACGTGATTTAAGTGTAATGCCACATCATGCGCAAACTGCTTATTTTTGTAGTGAAATGAATATTCGTAAAAGACAGGTTATTTGTGATATTAGTCAAGCTAATGTTGTGGTACAGGCAGGGGCAATGCAATGGATGGTTGGCAATGTCTATGCAACAACAGGATTAAAAGGTGTAGGGGATTTGTTATCTAAAGCAGTAAGAGGAAAAGTGACTGGAGAATCAGCAATTAAACCAGAATATACAGGAGATGGAGTTCTAGTATTAGAACCTACATATAAACATATTTTATTGCTTGATCTTGATGAATGGAATCAATCTGTTGTATTAGATGATGGTTTATTTTTAGCTTGTGATGCAAAATTAAAGCATAAAGCTGTGATGCGTTCTAATTTATCATCAGCGACAATGGGAAATGAAGGATTATTTAATCTTGGAATAGAAGGTTCTGGTATTGTATGCTTAGAATCAGAATGTCCACAAGAAGAACTTATTGAAGTGACTTTAAAAGATGATGTTTTAAAAATTGATGGAAATATGGCTATTGCATGGAGTGGAACTCTTGAGTTCAAAGTAGAACGTTCTGGAAAAACATTAGCAGGATCAGCAGCATCTGGTGAAGGCCTTGTGAATGTCTATCGTGGCACAGGAAAGGTTTTGATTGCACCAGTTGAATCAAGAAAATAGGTATAAAAAAGGATTGAAAACGAAACTTTCAATCCTTTGTTTTTTATTTTAAGATTTTGAAGTGATGTCCTGGTTTAATGAAATCTAACAACATTAATTCTTCAGGTTTTACAGTAGCGACTAAGTTACGTTCACCATCATTAGGAATTTCAGTTAAAACAATTTCAAGTTCACCACGATAGTGTGCTAAATTATCATTAACAATCAATACATCTCCACGAGTGAAAACTTTTTTACCTGGATCTCTATATGGAATAGATTGTGATTCTACATTCATTTGAGAATCTTTTCCCATATCTCCATCTTGAACACTTTTCTTTTCTTTAAACCATACACGTGGTGATGAAGATCTTAACATAAATGATGAATGATCATAACGATCCCAATGAGGAGCGAAATCATACATGATTTCTTTTTCGTTTTGACTAATACCTTCAGCTTCATCAACTCTAATTTCAATAGCTTGCATATTCACTTTAGATAATGCTTCTAATTCTTCATCAGTTGCAGGATAGTTTCCAATTAAGATATCATCAACATCTCCAGTCGCAAGCATATAACGAGCTTGTAAATCAATTGGTAAACCACGCATAATTTCAACAGTTGGTAAACCACAGAAAACTTGCCATGGACCAATTGTATGTTCATTGTTACTAGAAACAAAAGCAGCAGTGTGTAAATTTAATTCTTTCCAATAACGGTTAAAGTCCATAAATAAATCAAAATCTAACCCAGTATAACGTTCTGGGAAGAAGTTATGACACATAGTGATTTGATCTTTATTACCACCATTATTGATTAAAAGTTCTACACCCATATCCATACTAGCGTTAAATTCAATTTTAATATTGTATGGGTTACGTGTTAATTGAATATCACCTTGAGTTCCAAAGTTACCATCCATTCTAATAATATCTAATCCCAAATCAGCGAATGGTTTTAAATTGCTAGGTGTTGCTCCAATTAAGTCAAAAACTTGTGGATTTGTATCAGCAGCAACTTCAAATCCTAATTCATGAGCTTTTTTCATGAAATCTTTAAATTGAACTAAATAACTTTCTCTTTCATCATCTGGAATAGATAAGAAACATGTAAAAATTCTGCTAAAACCTAATTTTGCAGCTTTTTCCATGTATGCGTATACCTCTTCCATTGGTGTTTTGTCAGGGTATACAGAAATACCTAATTTGTGCATATTCATTTTCCTCCTTATATTTTACATTATAACACCTTTGTGAATAGACTTTAAGCAAAAAAGAGCTTAGAATAGATTTTGTCATTTAAAATATATTATATTATGATATTTTTAAAGAGATAATTAAATAACTTCAAAAGAAAAGATAAGTCTATATGATGAGTATATAAATGGAAAATTTTTTCATTAATAAGAATAAATAAATGAAATAAATGCAGTCAGGACTTCGCAAAATCGCATATTTATGATATAACAAAAGATATAGAATTGAAGAAAGGAGCTAAGAATCATGAGTTTAGAAATATGTTTATCGTTTGTTGTGACATTCGTATTAAGCTTAATTCTTGTTCCAATAGTAGGAAAGGTTTCAAAAAAACTTGGTATTATTGCCCATACAAATAAACGAACAATACATAAAGGCATTATCGCAAGAACTGGTGGTTATGCGATTTATATGAGTTTTTTAATTGGAACGATGATCTTCTTAAAAACAGACACACAGATTAATGCTATTTTAATAGGTGGCTTTATCATTTTCTTAACAGGATTTTATGATGATATTCATGATTTATCTCCGAAATTAAAAATGCTTGGTCAAGTCATTGCCGCGTTAGTCGTTATTATTTATGGTGATATTGTTTTAAAGGGATTCACGCTTCCATTCTTACCTGAATCAGTGTCTTATATACTAGCTATTATTATTACTATTTTATGGATCGTAGGTATTAGTAATGCTATTAATTTAATTGATGGATTAGATGGATTGTGTGCAGGTATATCTATTATTGTTCTGGTGACTATTTCATTGACTTCATTAACTTATGGACGTACAGATATTTCTTCTTTATCATTGCTTTTAGCTGGCGCAATAGGTGGCTTTTTAGTGTATAACTTTCATCCTGCATCTATCTTTTTGGGTGATTGTGGGGCGTTGTTTATTGGTTTTATGATTGCAGTCATTTCATTACTTGGATTTGGTTATAAAAGCTCCTCTTTTTTTACATTAGGGGCACCGATTGTTGTTTTGATGGTTCCAATTATGGATACGTTTATTGCGATTATTCGTCGTAAAGTTCATCATAAAAGTTTTAGTGAAGCTGATCGTAATCATCTTCATCATAAATTGATGTTTTCTTTAGAACTTGGACAAACCAAGAGTGTTTTAATCTTATATGCTGTTACAGTATTATTCTCTTTATGTTCTTATCTTTATTTATTTGATAAGGTTGCAGCAACTATTTTATTTATTGCTTTGATGGTTTTATTTGAACTTTTTGTAGAAGCAACAAATATGATTGATCGTAAATATAAACCACTTTTAACGATTTTAAATATTTTTATTAAAAGTGAATATTTGCCTTCCATCAAAGATACAAAACCATATCAAAGAATTATTCAAAAAGCCAAGAAAAAATATGCTGTTATTTTGGTTCTTGTTATAGGTATTGTATTCTCAATGGTTTTTGTTTTAAATCATGAAGAAAAAGCTATTCCACAAAAAACGATAACTATAGAATATGTAGAATCACAAAATGAAACAAGTTTAATGAGTGATATATATAATCAATTAGTCACAGCTATTAATCGTGGTGATAAAACCGCAGAAAGGCAATTAGTGGCTGCTTATTTTGTGAGTGATTACTATACTTTATCGAATAAAGAGAATGGAGAAATAGGTGGTATTGATTATTTCTATGCTGAGAAAAAAGATGATTTTACAGCTTATGCTCGAAATGAATATTATAAAGAAATACAGACAGATATAAATCTACCTGAAGTTATCCGTTATGATATTTTATCTAATGTGGTTTCTTATAAAGCTTTGTCAGGATTGGAAGATTATAGTTATTACGATGTCAAAGTTCAAATGACTTTTAAAGAAATAAATCCTATTTTAGATACATTACAATATACAACAACGGTGACTTTAATTGAAAAAGATCAGAAGTTTAGTGTTGTTGCGATGGAGAACGATAATGGATAAATTTTTATGGGTAGGACTTGGCGGAGCACTTGGAGCTATATTCAGATATGGCATAAGTCTTATACCATTAAAAAATCATTTTCCTATACTCACACTTATAACAAATATTCTAGGAGCTTTCATTATTGGAATGGTTGTAGGCTTGTTTACCAAAGAACGTATTTCACCATCTATAAATATATTTTTAAAAACTGGAGTTTGTGGAGGATTTACGACTTTTTCTACATTTTCTCTAGAAACTTTGACACTTTTAGAAGATGGATTTTATGCACTTGCTGTAGTATATGCTATGATAAGTGTGATAGGATGTATTATTGGTGTTTATTTAGGAAGAATAATTGTTCAATAGAAGCATATCATGATGCTTCTTTTTCTTTATTATCTTTTCGTAATAGTGTATAATGATGGCGTAAAAGTTTATGAATTTGTTGGTTGGAAATAGAAGTATTTCATGAAAATGGAAGCAGGTGAAAATCCTGAGCTGTCCCGCAGCCGTGAAAGGGAGTTAAAGCGTAATACCACTGGGAAACTGGGAAGGTGCTAAGACGTTGAACTTGAGCCGGAATACATGCCAACATCTTGGAATACACTTTACGGAGTATAAAGTCGTTCTAGTATCAATTTTAGGGTTAAAGGCCCTATTTTTGTCTAGGAGAAATGGAGGACAAAATGAAGAAAATTTTTACAAGTTTATTAATGATGTTGATGTTAATTGTTAGTCAAGTTTTACCAACAGCAGCATTATCGTATGATGAAAGCTATACATTAGCAAAAAATTATTTTCAAAATTTAAGTGCGTTTCAATCAGTTGATGAAATCATTGCGAGTGAATCAGTTGGAGTAGAAACGGATCAGAAGGTTATACCTGAAGAACTTCTTGCAACAGATACAGCATCAAATGTTGCGAAAACAATTATAGTTTTAACTTTACATGGAAATGATCCTAGAAATTATAACGGGGTCAACTATGTTGAATTATTAGAATCAGCAATTCAAAGTGATGGAGCTGTTCATTTTGAAAATGAGAATGGTTTTGGTTCAAATAATCAGATTTTTTGTGTAGATGCTTTATATATTGTAGGCTCAGATAAACAAGAATTAGCTGCAGATTATCTAGCTTCTATGATTCAAGATAATGGAGCATTTACATATGCTGGAGGTTATGAAGATCTTGCTGTCACAGGATGGGCAATAGAAGCTTTGAGTTTAGTTAATCAAGAGAAATATCAGCCAACTATTCAACAGGCTATGACATATATTTTATCATATCAAAAAGAGGATGCTGGATTTGATATGTATGGATATGGTGCAGATGCGAATACGCAGGCATGTGTACTGGCTGGATTATTAACATATGATAGTGCTGGTGTGAAAGCCGGAACATATAATCAAAATGAACATAATCCATATGATGTCTTATTATCTTTCCAAAACTCTGATGGAAGTTTTTGGTCATCATTTACAGGAGAAGGGCAATATAATTTGCTTGCAACTGTACAAGGTGTACAAACAATAGGATACTATTATAATGGTTCAGTTTATCAAAAGGCCCATCAAGCATACTTAGCTTTAGGTGAAGTTATCGAAATAGAAAAAGAACCAGAAATACCTGTTGAAGAAGATTCAGTTAAAGAAGATCAAGAAACATCTTCGACAGAAATGCAAAATGATAATCAGACAAAAGAAGAATCATCATCACAAAAAGCTGATGTGGTTCAAACAGATGATTCATCATGGTTGATAGGATATAGTTTATTATTTATTGGAAGTGGTATACTTCTATTGAAAGGAAGACAGTATCTTGAATAAAACAAAGAAATATACGCTCATTTTTGTTGTTGTATGTTTTTTATTAATAGGTGGAGTAGGCATTTATCATGCCTACTTTGCTTCACCAAGTCAGTCAGCAAAACAAGTGACTGACAATACAGAAAATCAAGTTCAACAAGAAATGACAGATTCGAAACAAAAAGAGGAAGTTTCCCAAGAGAAAAAAGAGGAACAAGAGAATCAAACTTCTCAACAAGAAAAAAAAGAAGAACAAGTGAATCAAGTTTCTCAGCAAGAAAAAAAACAGTCATCAAAACAAAAGCCGGAATCTCAATCAACACAACAGAAACAAACAACAACTTCCAATCAGGAAACATCTACATCTCACCAAACACAAGTAGAGGATGTACCTGAAAAAGAGGAAGAAGTTTATATTGAAGAAGAAATTGCATCTGTTTATGTGACAATCACTGGTGTTGATGGTGTTATGGCACAAGATTATATAGAATATGAAGAAGGTATAAGTGCTTATGATGCTTTAAAAATATTAGCAGATAATTATGAAATGCCTGTGAGTACATCAGGAATTGGGCAAGCCATTTATGTGAAAGGGATCAACGGACTTATGGAATTTGATTATGGTGGCATGTCAGGATGGAAATATAAGGTTAATGGAACATATCCTCAAACGAGTGCAGGTGCTTGCACTTTAAAAGATGGTGATCAGGTTGAATGGGTCTATTCAACAAATGGATAAAGTTAAAGAAATCAGTTTGATTGGAATATTAGCGGCTGTCAATATAGCATCACGTATAGCTTTACAGGCATTACCTAATATTAAGCCCGTAACATCCACTATCATTATTTCAGTGATGATTTTTGGTTTGGCATTTGGTATTAAATTAACGATTGTGACAACACTTGTTTCTAATATCTATTTAGGTATGGGAATTTGGACAATTTTTCAGATTTTAGCATGGATTGTGATTTGTTTATTGACGCAATGTTTAATGGATTTTTTTAAGAAAATACATAAACAACCACATATTTTAGTTATGGCTATATTTGCTTTTTTGATGGGATATGTTTTTGGTTTTATTGTATCATTAGATAAATTTGTTGTGGGTGGACCATCACTATTTATTGTTTATTATATATCGGGATTATTATTTGATACTTTTCATGCAGTTGGAAACTTCTTTTTCTATTTAATTGGGGCACCATTGTTGATGAAAATCTTTGTTAAAAATAAAAGTATTGTAATTTAAATGATGATATGCTATGATGTCTATGCGAATGTATAAAAAGAAAAGGAGGTACGACAATGATTTTAAATATTTTATTGATTATCGTTTCAATTGCTCTTATTGTTGTATGCCTATTACAAAGTGGAAAATCTGATGGTGTGGTGAATGCTTTGACTGGTCAAAGTTCTAACCTATTTGCTCATCAAAAAGAAAGAGGAGCAGATTTGGTTTTAACACGTATTACTGTTGGACTTGCAATTGCATTTTTTGTTCTTGCAATCTTAATTAGAATGGGTTAATCATTAGGGCACTTTGATGTGTCCTCTTTTTATTAATTGGATAAACTAAAAGTGAGGTGAGAAAATTGAAAGAAGAAATATTAGAGTTATTATCTGATCAAACTTATACAAGAAGAAAAATTCAAGAATTAGCTGAACACTTTCATATGACAGAAACACAGGATTATGTTGCGTTTATCAAACTTATTAATGAAATGGAAGATGAAGGGCTTATTATAAGAAGTCGTATTAATGATTATTATTTGATTAATCAGCTTCAATATTATAAAGGTGTCTTAGAATTAAATAAACGTGGATTTGGTTTTGTAAAAATTGATGAAGATAGAGAATTTTATATACATGATTCCAATATGAAGGATGCACTTCATAATGATACTGTTTTAATCGAAAAGATTAAATCTCATGGACAACGTGAAGAAGGACGTGTTGTGCGTGTTTTAAAGCGTGGAAAACTTCGTTATGTTGGGGAAGTGAAGCGTGGAAGAAAAGACTATATTGTCAAAACAGATGATCAGAAATTTGATAAGCCTATTATTGTTGATGCAGCACATATGCATGGCGCTATGCCAGGGCATAAGGTTGTGGTAGAAATTAAGACTTTTAAACCACAAATTAAAGGCGATATTATTAAAATTATTGGACATCGTAATGATCCTGGAATAGATATTTTATCTATTGTCCATGCGCATGATGTAGATATTGAATTTCCTAAGGAAGTCTACGAACAAATTGAAGGTATCTCAGATGAAATTGATCCCAGTGATATTGAAAATCGTGTGGATTTAAGAAATGAGTTGATTGTGACAATTGATGGTGATGATGCTAAGGACTTAGATGATGCCATTTCTTTAAAGAAATTGGATAATGGACATTATCAGCTGGGAGTTCATATTGCAGATGTCTCTTATTATGTTACAGAGGGTTCACCTTTAGATAAGGAAGCCATTAAAAGAGGAACATCTATTTATTTGGTTGACCGTGTGATTCCAATGTTACCACATAAATTATCAAATGGAATATGTTCATTAAATCCAAATACAGATCGTTATACAATCAGTTGTATTATGGAAATTGATAAACATGGTGAAGTTGTTAATCATGATATTTTACCAACGGTGATTCATTCTTCTTATCGTATGACATATAATAATGTGAATAAGATTTTAGATGGTGATCAAAAATTACAGCAGGAATATGCACCAGCTGTGCCATTATTCTTTTTAATGCAGGAATTAGCGACATTATTAAGAAAAGTCAGAGATGAACGTGGTGCTATTGATTTTGATGTTGATGAAGCTAAGGTGCTTGTTGATCAAAAAGGAAAGCCAACTGATGTTGTTTTAAGAAAACGTGGTGCTTCTGATAAAATCATTGAAGAGTTTATGTTGAAAGCCAATGAAACAGTAGCGCAACATTTTAAATGGATGGATTTACCATTTATTTATCGTGTTCATGAACAGCCAAAGGTTAAGAAATTACAACAATTTGTGAATATTGTAAAACCATTAGGATATACGATTAAAGGATCTTTAGAACATGTTTATCCAAATGAATTAAATGCGATTATTCATGCATCTAAAGGAACTGATGAACATGTGATTGTGTCAACATTATTATTAAGATGTATGCAAAAAGCAAGATATGACGCTCAATGTTTAGGGCATTTTGGTTTAGCGGATGAATATTATACACACTTTACTTCACCGATACGTCGTTACCCTGATTTATTGGGACATCGTTTAATTAGAACATTCTTATTTAAACAGGATTATAAACAGACAGCCCATTTTGAAGAAGTGATTCCAGAATTAGCAGAACAATCTTCATATCGTGAAAAAGAAGCTGTTGATATTGAAAGAGAAGTAACAGATATGAAGATGGCTGAGTATATGTCTGAACATATTGGGGAAGAATTTGAAGGTATGATTTCTTCTATTACTTCTTTTGGTTTCTTTGTTGAACTGCCAAATACTATTGATGGTTTGGTACATATCACAGATTTAACAGATGATTATTATCACTATGATGAAAAACAAATGGTTCTCGTTGGTGAAAGAACAGGAAGAATCTTTAAATTATCTGATAAAGTGAAAGTTAGAGTTGTCGCTTGCGATAAAAAAGAAAGAACAATTGATTTTGAAGTTGTGGGAATGGAATCAAGAAAAAAGAAATCAAAAATTGTGAAAATAAATGATAGAAAAGTAAAGACAAAACGTACAAAAAAGGGTAAAATAAATAGGTCACATAGAAAGACAAGAAAACATAGATAGAAAGGATGTGATATGCATGAAAGTTGTCACTCAGAATAAAAAAGCATTTCATGATTACTTTATTTTAGATACTTATGAAGCTGGAATTGAGTTAAAAGGGACAGAAATTAAATCAGTACGTCTTGGACATGTCAATTTAAAAGATGCTTTTATTCGTTTTAAGAACGATGAAGCTTTTATTGAAAACATGCATATCGCTCCTTATGAACAAGGAAATATTTTTAATCATGAACCACTTCGTAATAGAAAGCTATTGCTTCATAAAAAGCAAATTAAAAAGCTACAAAGAGAAGTGAAAGAAAATGGTTTAACAGTAGTTCCTACAAAATTATATTTTAATACGTCTAAGTTAAAAGTAGAGATTGCTTTAGCAAGAGGTAAGAAATTATATGACAAACGTCAGGATCTGAAAGCTAAAGATGCAAAAAGAGATATGGAAAGAGCATTAAAAAATGCTTACTAATGGGGGCGTTTTGGATTCGACAGGGGTCAGTTTGAATGGAATGGCAGCCGTGGGCATACGTTAATTGCAAACAAAAAATATCTGGAAACAGACAACAATTATCTTTCGCTTGCTAGTCGACGTTAGACTTTAGCGAATATCAGCCTATAGCATACCTATGGCTATAGAACTGGTAACATATCTAATAGGTTAAGGGTATAAAGATTCTGGATTTATACCACGAAAATGTACAGAATCGCTAAGTGAAAGACTGCTTGTGGATCGTAGCTTAGTTAAATTCATTCGACAAGATAAGCTGTAGAAGTTTCATATGGGACGGCTTTTGGACGCGGGTTCGATTCCCGCCGCCTCCACCAAATAGTCATTAACACTGATTGTATCAGTGTTTTTTTGTTTCCTTTTCTTTTATGAGAAAATTATGAGAAGGTTTTTGAGATTTTTTATTTAAATAAAACAAAAATCAAGCCTCATCTTGACTTGATTTTATTGTTTCGGATTGTAAATTATTTAAAATATCTAGCAGTTTATCATCTTCATTGATATTGGCATGAGTATAAATTCCTAATGTGACTCCTGGATTTTTATGACCAACTCTTTTGCTGACTTCTGTAATGGTTACGCCTTTATTAATCCATAATGATATGCTTGAATGTCTAAAACCATGATTAGTAATAAAAGGGACACCTGATAATTTGATGGCTTTTTGTCTTTTCCTATCTATTGATGTGGTAGGTAAAGTTCTTGGGCCACCAAAAATAAACCAATCATTATTGAATCCTTCTTTCTGTTGCTCCTGTTTTTTTAAGTCTTTTAACATTTCATTAAGGGAACTGCCAACAGATATTCTTCGTTTACTAGAACTTGTCTTTGTAGGTACAATTTCTTCTTTCCTATTATCAGTAACATGGTCTGTCTTCGAAGTTACACTTTTGATAATGTTGATTTTACCTCTCGAAAAGTCATTCCATGTCAAGGCTCTGATTTCCCCTAATCTTGCACCAGTATAGAATAATGTTATAAAAAAGACTTTATAGACATTATCATCTACATATTTGATGAACTGATTAAAATCATTTTCATCCCATATTGTATTCTTTTTAACTGTTTCATTTTTATCTTCTTCTAATGTTTTTTGGAAGGAGGTAAGCGAGACAGAAGGGTCTGAAAATAAATCGTTATATGTCATAGCATGTTTAAATACTTTTTTGAATTTTTGTAGGATATAGTTTTTCGTCGTTGTAGAATATGAAGAATTACTCAACTTTATTCTAAATTCAAAACAATCCTGGGGAGTTATGTTGCTGATTTTCTTGTCTGGGAAATTCTTGATGATAAAATCTTCCATTACTTGCTGACATTTCATATATGTACTATATTTTGATGTCTGCTCAAGATGTTTTAGATATCCTCGTGCTACAGCACAGAAATATTCGTCATTGAATCTTTTATGTCTAAGAACTTTATTTTCAAATAATTTAGCTTCCTTTTTTGTTTTGAAACCTCTTTTTGTTGTATTTTTATATTTAACGTAGTATGTACCACGTAACTTATCTTTATATACGCCCATTTTATTTCCTCCAAATCAGTTTATGCATATTGTTGCAATGGTAATTGTTCAACTAAAGATTCAGCTACCATTTTTTGTTTATAAAAATCAATATTTTTACCTGTAATTGCAAACAAGGCTTCTGCAGGTATTTTTTGATTTGCATTAAAGCTGATATGATGAGAAATACAATAATTCAATGCTTCTTCACGTAGTTGTCTAGCTTTTGGCGCACCACATTCTCTAAGAAGCATTATTTCTTTAATACTGAATTCTTCCTTAAGAGATAATATATATTTTTCTTTCCAATTCATACATCCTTTCTTTTTATTAATATTCATTTGTTTGACCTCCTTATAGGCATGTTATTTTTTAGCTCCTTTCCTGCCTATGTCTATGCTATTATAACATAATCGACTCCACCATTTTGTAAAGTTGACGAATTGTCAATTCAAATTATAAATGATAGAATTAATATTAAAGGAGAGAGCTAAAATGAGTGAGTATGATTGTTACTATTTAACTGAAAAAGTAAAATTGCAAATAGATAAAGCTAATAATGACGCTTATAAAAGAGTAGAACAAATAATGAGAAGATATCAAATGAATCAAAAGCAATTTGCAGAAAGATTAGGGATATCTCCTACTTTGGTATCAAAATGGAAAAGTGGGGAGAAGGAAATTACCCTTCCTCAAATAGAGGTGATAGCAAGAGAGTTTGGGATTGACATGACCTATTTTATAAAAGGAAGTACAGATTATTACGTTGCTCCAGTACAGAAATGTCATGTTGAGCATGGAATGTTTTGTGTATCACCAAGAAAAAAGTTAGCACCAATTGTCGCACCTACACTAATTGTCCTAAAGAGAGATATTCCAAATAATAATGTTTATCTTTTAGAAGATGGTCTTCATGATGCTGCCATTATAGAAAGAATCATGGCTATTGATGAATCTTTAAGCTATATTGAGGAACCAGATTATTATGTTATTGATGATTATGGAAATCTAAATAGAAATTGTGAATATGAAAGTAAAGTGGGTAACGTCTATTATTTTACTAATAAACATGGTAAATCCATAAGTGTACCTGTATCGCTATGTAAAAATCGAGTTGCGATATATATTGATGACCCTCTTAAAGTAAAGAGAGATTATTGTTTAGGAAGATAGACTTCTCTAAGGTCTTCTCTATCTCGTCCGTGGCCTAATTTTTCACTGACATTAGCCCATGCTGTTTTTTGATTATGATGCATGAGCTCTTTGTTATATTCTCTAATAGCCCAATTTTTGCGGATGCTATGGATACTGCTTTTATGATCGTTATATCTTGAGATTCCTAGTTGCTTACATCTGGAATTTAACCATTTATTGACAGACCCTTGCTTAATGTTGAGTATGGGGCTGTCTTTTTTGCATCTTTCTTTATCGGCAATCTCTTTAAGTTTGTTTATGATATCCCGCTGTTCTTTTGATTCTATTGGTAATATTCTTGTCTTTCCGCCTTTTGATTTGTATATAACCAATTTGTCATTTTTTATATCGCAAGGTCTGACTTTAACTGTTTCACTTACTCTAAGTCCAAAAGCATGACTTAATTTAACAGCAATAAAACCTTTGGCATTAGATCTGATGTCGACTATCTTTTGATAATCACTTTCTTTCATGGCAATGGTTCTCATAGCCTCTTTACCACTTGGTATATGTGAAGCTTTCATGTTCATTTTGCAGTTGAACATTGACTCACCTAGCTTTCCAATCTTATCAATTCTTGAAGCATATTGTTTGATAGTATGGGATGTACATGAAGTTCTTTTTGATTCAAGATATCTGTTGACAAGTTCAGGTGTTATATGATTCATTTTTTTAATCTCATTACAGTTCTCTTTAACCCATTTTGAAAAATCCCTTGCTACATCAAGCAAGTTTTCCTTATCTTTATATGAATATACTCTGCATTTCTCGATGTAGTGATCCTCGATTTTCTCATTTCTTTTAGAAATTCCTGGGGTAAAACTATTTAAAACACTCTGTTTCATCTGATTGTATAGATTATGATGACTTCTGCCCAAATTATCACCTCATATTATGCACCAGTGTTTTTCGCCATTATCGGCTCTATTCTTTCGCCGTTAATGGCAACTTTTTAAATTGTAGATTGTTCAGTAAGTAGCTCAACTGCATGGTGCAGGAGCAATTAAGCTCAACAGCATCTTACTATCAAGATGCTGGAGCTAAAATCGTACGAGCGTTTAAGCTTTTTCTATTGCTTCTTTTTCTTAGAGTTCCATCTTTTCTGAATACTCCCTCATCGGGTCTGTAACAAGTAATCATTTTATAAAGATGAAAATGATTGTCTCTTGTCTGCTTTTCTATAACAACGTGGTATGGGATTTTATTATATTTGCATTGTATGACAAAGCGGTCATAGAAGGGGGATGTGTTATAGTTACCGACAGGTCTATCCTGAACTATGGTGGAATTATAAGATAGAGCAATTTGAATAAGTCTTTCATCAATGTTTCTTTCTTTCATCCTTTCTTTAGCATGCAACGATATTTGAATCAGTCCGAATTTTGCATACTTCTTTATATTTTTTACTTCTTTTGTAAGTTTCTTTTGATGTAATGACATTATTACTTCCTCCGTTTCGTATAAATTAAAAGACACGCTAAGTATCTTTTGAAAATTTCGTCATATAAAAGAAAAACGAACAGGTCGAATTTCTTTTCTCCTGTTCGTCTAACTTACAATAATATTATACCATGTTCTTATTATCTTGTGGATTTTTTGACTCTCCGATAAAGAAAGCTAACTTCTCATTAATCATTTCTTCGGTTAATCTTTGCTTTTTATATAATTTGCTGATGGGATTTGGCAATGTCGTGGCTTTGATATAATCACCACGTGCTTCATCATATAGATTATATGTGATGAAATCATCAGTCATATGAATATATGTTTTACATCTTCTTCTAAGCTGTTTTATAGGTTCGTGAAAATTGTCATGAAACTTGTCGAATAGAGTTTCAATATCCAAGACTGATGTTAGGATAATATATTGACATTCCAATATTTTATTACGGTAGCGTGATTTGACAGTAGAGGACGTGTTGTTATCTAGCATCTTTAGAAAATCACTTAAGGAGTTAAAGCAGTCTGCTCTCACATCATCAAGTATTAATACTTCTTCTCCACAGTAGTCACTCATGATATCATTGGATGCACTGGAAATATAGTAAGACAAGTTTCTGTCCTCACAGAATTTCTTGGCATAGGTTGTTTTACCACTACCACTGGTACCATAGATGTATATGCATTCTTTATTTATAGATTTATTCCTGATTTTATCCTCATAGTACTTAAAGGCGCTTTCAAAATCCTTTCTGTATTTAACATACATATCTACATCAATATATTGGGTGTAATTGTTTCGTCTGATTATACCTTGGTCTATTTTTTCAATAAGCTCATTCTTAATGTCCTTATTATTCTTTTTGACTTGATATTTATCACGTTCGGCTATCCAATCGTAATTGCTTACGACTTCACTATCATCATATTGATATTTGGATGAAGCATTCCTGTGTGTAGCATATAAAAGAACATCACCCCATTTTCCTATTATCTTATTGATGAAGTTTTCTTTTATATCCAACCAATTAGCGACAGTTGTAAATGTATATGCATTATCAAGCTTAATATAGATATGATAATGAGGGTCTTTAATTGTGTTTGCCTTATGAGTAGAATTTTTCTTTTCATCTTCAATGGTATATATATCTTTATCATGAAGAATATAGAGATAGTATTTAATACTCTTGTTTGAATTTATTTTATTAATAATATCATCAATATTGATATACTCTTTTTTTGAGATTATCTCAAAGTTTCTGTACTTTTTTCTCATATAAGTTACCTCCATTAATATATGTCTGGCAACTGGCAACAGGGAGAACCGCCGAGAGGACAAGCCCGTTCTCGGCGTTTCTTATAGGGGTATGCCTGCTTTGGCAACAGGCAACGGCACTTTTACACCTTTTCCTATAACAACACCTGAACTCTGTTATCATGCTCATCACCAAGCATCTGATGACAGCATTCCATGAACTCTCTAATGGAGTCATGTGGTGCCATGATGATTCCCTCATCAAAGAGTTCTTCAATCGTATGGACACATATGGGATTTCTTGTATGGATGAAGACGATACATCCTCCATCTTCATTTTCAGCAAGTCTTAGGGAATACATGTTATCAATTCCAATCTTCTTTATCTTTTCTTCCATGTCGTTATTCATAGAACAAAAAAAAGAATAAGACGTGCTGAAGAAGATGAGAAAGTTCCTCTTTCTCGTTCCACATACCTTATTCTTTGTCATTATTTCACCACCGAGCATCAAGCTCACTTAAATTCAAAAAGGATCGCAATTATCTGAAACCTTTCTGTACATCTATTATAGCACAGATTTGTGATTTGTGGTTTTTTGAACATTTTACATTTTCTCTCCATATTTCATAACATGATATAATATAGATATGAAAATGAAACGAAATGAGGAGGTCCTAATGAAGAACAAAATGATAGATATTATCGAAGGGATATGCGAATGCAAATCACTGCTTGCAGTGGCAATGAAAAGTGCATATGCTGATATAGATTGTGAGAATCTGGTTACAGCATTAGAGGTAACAAGAAATAAGCTTGATGCAATTATAAACGAATTTGATGGGCTTATTTAAATAGAAAAAGCCAACTATTACATTATAGTTGGCTCTTTGTCTTGCAATAAAACCCCAGATAGTCTGGGGGTGTCTACAGGCTTTAGCGGCGTGGTAACGAAAAATCCTCCGTGATATAATTGATTTGTGGTCTGCGAAACTACAAATCATATTATACAAGGAGGAAATAGTCATGAGTTATTACACAGATGACTTACATAGTTTATCACATACAAAGTGGAACTGCAAATATCATATAGTACTTGCACCAAAGTATAGAAGAAAAGAGTTTTATGATGCAAGAAGAATTGAAATAGGAAAAATATTAAGACAGTTATGCGAATGGAAGGGAGTCAATATAATAAGTAAAAAGTATCCGGTGAATACTTTTTACTCTTGGGCATTTCCCCGCTGCTTGCGGCGTAGTGCCCAATGTTATAAAATAACATTGGGGTGATTACAAATGCCAGATAGTATTTATATTCATAATTCACATAATGTATCGAATCTTGTTTACCATTTCGTTTGTCCAACAAAATACCGCCGCATAGTCATAACAGAAACAGTGGATGAAAGCTTGAAGCAAATATGCGAAGGAATAGAGTTGAGATATGATTGGATAACATTTCTTGAAATAGGTGCTGATAAAGATCATGTGCACTTTCTCGTGCAGTCAACACCGGATTATAGTCCAACTAAGATTATAACAACAATCAAAAGTATAACAGCAAAACGCATATTTGCTGAACATCCTGAAGTAAAGAAACAGCTTTGGGGAGGAAGCTTTTGGAGTGGCGGTTTTTTTGTCAGCTTATGCCGATATCGGCATAAATCTACTTATACCGATAAAATAATTATGCCGATTAAATTGAAATAATCATTGTATCATCATTAGTTTTTTATTGATTTATCGGCATAAAACTTTTGTAATTATCTTAAGGAGGATGATT
>NZ_NFHI01000059.1:0-12545 GCF_002159255.1 Massilimicrobiota sp. An80 | reverse complement strand
AAAAACAGGTATTTTTCTTACCCTTATTATTTTTGATAACTCTAACGAACATAGAAGCACCTTCTTTCTTAACTACATTATACAACAAAAGTAAAGGAAATAAGATAATAAATAGATAACTATACTTAACTACAAGTAAAAAAGACACTCTTTTATTTCCAAAAAAATAAAAAAGAGCCAACTTACTAAGTTGACTCCATTGGTCATGATGAAAATCATGGCTTTTTATTTGCATAAATTTAACTGAAGTTAAATTATAGGTAAAAAATAGATATAACCATTAATTTTCAAAACTGTACCTAATACTTCTTCTTGTTGAGGTATAAACAAACTTATTTTTTGAATTTCTTTTAAATAAACGCATATATCTATAACCTCCTCACTAATAAAAATAAAACAGAGAAAAGTCATAAGACCTTCTCTGTTTAAAAACTTAAATCTACCAACTAAGGCTATGGTAACTCCCTTTTACTGGTTCCAACTCAGGCTATGGTCCTCCGTTTTAGAGAAGAATTATCTTCTATAGACAATATAACATAAATAAGTTTAAATTTCCATAATATTATATGTTTAGATATAATTCTTTTCATATTATAGTATATAGCTCATGACTCATATTTATAATTGTTTTCTTATTTTATTACATTTTTATTTTAGTAAAAATAGTTGATTTAGTAATACTCATGAGACAAAGACTTCCTGAGACGATTACAGACTTCGAGAGTTGCACACAAATTTTTTTCATCATTTTCTAACTGATTTTGTGAGACTCTAGGAACTATAAAAACTCAAAAAGGCTTGATTTTTCAGCGAAATTTGGGATGCAGATTCAAACGAAGAAGCTTGTAAATAAGTACAAAAAATACAAAATTTTAAAAAGTACTGATTTTATGATCAGAATTTTTTATGCAATAACTTGTTATCATGTCATTAATCTATAAACTGGAAGTTGTCACTGCCTTTTAAGTAAACGCTGTTTGAAGGCTTCTATTCTTTGTCCATAACGACTTGTAAAAACAATACCGCATAAAATCATTCCGATTGCGGCACCTTCGGCAAAGTTTGAAACTCCATTTAGAACTGCATTATTATTTAGTTCCGTATGGCTAATCAAACTTGCCACAAACCAAAAGATTCCCCCTGCCAGTAAAAGTAAGTGTACACGCTTCGTATATCGCTCTGTTCCCGCATTCATGTACTCTGCCGCTTTTAATACTGTTTCTTTTGTTTCTTTATCCATATTCTCGTTCTTCCTTTCTCCATCAATGAGTTCTCGAAAATCTACCTCATAGAAATCTGCAAGCCCAATGAGAATATCCACATCCGGCATATTGTTTCCGTTTTCCCATCGTGAAACGGTTCGGGAAGAAACACAAAAATGCTCTGCCAGTTGTTCTTGAGTCAACCCTTTGTCCTTGCGAAGGTATTTAAGAAATTTACCTATTTTTTGCTGGTCCATCCGCAGTCCTCCTTTCGCAAAAATCATAACAGAGCCACATAATAAATGCCACGACACAAAGCGAGAATTGCCGCAATTTAAGGGTAGACACATCATGTCTACCGGGATTTAATTGGGAAATTCTAATTTGTATTACTTTGAACTTTTCTTTTTTATTTTAGCAATGAACAAGACAAATGATAAAATTAACCAAGCAACAAATCCTACTTTAAATCCTACAAGCCAAGTATTTTCATAACTTAATTTAAATAGTATATCTAAAATTTTCATTGTTGTTGTTGCACATAATAACATCACAACTAAAAATAAGATTTCTAAAATTATAAACTTTATTTTTTTCATAATAGCATACACCTCTACAAATTCTAATTTATCTATCTGAACTACTTTAAAAATCAAATAAATTAAAGAGGAAATAATATTTTTTTGTAAACATCTATAAAACTTTATTTTGAATCATTTTCCTCATACCAGATTTTTTACTTGATTGCACTTTTTATATTAAAATATGTTATTTCGAAATTGATTTCAATCCTCAAAATGTTCTAACTCATCACTAGGATATGCTCCTGACCAATGATATGGCTGCAACTCATGTAAAGGAACAAAAAGTAAAGAATTGTCTTGTGTAGTGACTGCCACTTGCACATCTTCTCCCCAAAATCTAAGTCGCTCTTGACATATCCCACAAGGAGATAAAACCTTATAAGGAGAGTTCTCATCATCACGTACAAGACACATACAATGTGTAACCTTTTCGTTGAATTTATGTGCTTCTAACATTGCACCTGTTTCAATACACAAAACGGCTGAAGCATTAGCAGTATCTATACTAACACTGGTAAAATAATGTCCATTTTCTGTATGTACTACACCTGCACCTCCCCAACCTTTGGGATATCTTTTTTCAATTAGCTCAACAGCTCGTCTGTACATTTCTTTTTCTATATTAAAGTTTCTCATACAATCCTCCTCAAATTTTCAACTTGTTTATTACTTTTTAAATAATTTTGAAAATATAGATTTTGACTTATTTTCCAAATCATTATATGTATCTATAATAGTTGTTTTTTCTATTGCTTCTATATTTTTCAGCTTAGAAGACCACTCCAATGCTTTATTAGAAAAGCCATGATCTTCCCAATTTTTAAAAGCACTCAAATATTCTAATTTAACTATTCCTTTATACTTTCTTCTAATTCTAATAAATATCTATCATAATCAGAGATAAATTGTTTATCTTGAATAATACGATACTTCTCAAATTCAGTTTCTGCTTTAGTTTTTGCAATTTCTGCAGTTATTTTTCCTGCATCTTTGAGAATTTCACGATCATCAGCCATTAAAAATAAATCTAAACGTTTGCTCCAATCTTCCATAGTCATTGGGATATGTCTTTCTGCACGATCTTCTGCTAAATCAAGATACGCAGATACAATACGTTCTAGTGATCGCATTTCCTGTTCATTTAAATAATTTTTAGCAATACTTACATCACTTTTTACAATCTTTCCTTCTGGAGCAGCTGCCCATGTTGTAAGACCCATATGTTCTTTTCTGGCATCTGCTCTTTCATAAATCAGCTCAGCTGCAGTATGTCCATGCACTGCATAGTGCATTTTATTTTGAACCTTTGCAAAAAATTGTTTGGTTGTACTTGCTGTACGGTCATAATCTAGAGAAGTCGCATATATATCTGTAATCTTTTGATAAAATCTTCGTTCGGATAAACGAATTTCACGTATCTGCTCAAGTAATCGGTCAAAATATTCTACTGTAAGTACAGAGCCTCCATTTTTAAGCCTATCATCATCTATTACCCAACCTTTAATAGTGTAATCTTTGACAATATTATTTGCCCATTTTCTAAATTGTACAGCACGTTCATTATTTACTTTAAAACCAACAGCAATAATCATCTGTAAGTTATAATGTTTTGTATTTCTTCGAACTTCACGCATTCCCTCAGTTTGAACTATCCGAAAATTTCGGATAGTTGCTGATTCTTCTAATTCTGAATCGGCAAACACTTTTTTTATATGATCATTTATTGTACGTACATCAACCCCATATAGAACAGCCATCATTTTCTGTGTCAGCCATATATTCTCATCTTCATAGCGCATTTCAATGCTATCTTTCTGATTCCCGATAGAAGCAACATAGGTAAGATACTCTGCTGCACTTGAACGAATATTAATTTCATTTTTCTTTTTCGTCAAACTAAATACCTCCTATAAAATTAGAATTTATATAAAACTTTTTTTCAAACCTTTTTTAAATACTAAAATTGCTTTTGCTGTTCCTGTAATTGACATAGTAACTAGCTCATAACCATCTTGTAACATTTTATTTGCTTTTTCTTCTACTTTTTGTGCCATATCATCAGCTTTTGGAGAATACTCTATAACAACTGCTTTATACATTCTTCCACCTCCTAATCTATCACAAATAGTAATTTATCTATATTCTTAATTATAACATATACTATCATTTGATATCATATCTAAATAATAATTTTCATCAATAGAGTGTTCACCCAAAGTTTTCTATCGGATCTAACACGAACAATAATTCCTTTTTCTTTCAATAATTTTTTAATAAAAAATAGTTTTTATTTCTCCATATTAGCCATATATTATACAGCTAATAAGTCATAAACAAAAATATAATATATATTTTTATATTTTAACAAAATAAATAGTATAATAATTCTATTTTTGATAAAATATTAATAGAATTATTGAAAGCGTGGTGCATAGAATGAAATTAACTCAAATTACAAAAGTTTATCATAATAAAAACAATGTTATTCATGCTTTAAAAGATATTAATTTAATGATTCCAAATTATGGCATAACATATATCATAGGACCAAGTGGTTGTGGAAAAACAACACTATTAAATATCATATCTGGCAAAGATACAGATTATGAAGGACAAGTTGAAAACTGTGGTCTTGTTGAATGTGTCGAACAAAATCTCAATCTCATAGAAAACATGAGTGTACTTGATAATCTGTTATTGGTTAATAATGATCCAAAAAAAATAATAGATATGTTAAAACATTTTGAATTAAATGATTTTATGGACTCTAAAGTTAAAAAGTTATCAGTAGGTCAGAAAAAAAGAATACAGATTATTCGTTCTTTACTGGTAGATTGTGATTATCTTATTTGTGATGAACCAACTTCAGCTCTTGACTATGAAAATAGTCATCTTGTTATGGAATTATTGAAAGAAGTATCACTCAAAAAAGGTGTTATCATTGTGACTCATGAATTAGCCCTCATAGATGAATACACTGGACATGTTGTTCATATGGGAAAAGGTATTATTGAAGATAGCAATTACGATTATCAAGATGAACCTAGAATCCTAAAAAAAGATATTTCTTTACATCATATAAAAGAACATTTTTCTATGATTATAAAGACAATTCAGACAAGATATGTATCTTTACTGGTTAAGATATTATCTATCCTTTTGATTGGATGTTTTGTCTTTGTTGGTGTATCTTTGTTCCCTTCTCTAGATCAGATGATTCATCAAAATGGAAAATGGCAAACACATGATAATCTCATTATTACCCAAAGTCGAGACCATCAGATGTCCTCAAAAACTGGTGATTTATATGATGATCAAGATATTCAAATTGTCAAGGACAATATCAATGGTGTCATAGGATACCAGTTTGGTTGGCAAGCAGCACAAGTGAATTTTAATTCTGTATTTTATCCGGAAATGTATATTGATGATATAAGAGAAGCTATATCAACAATGAAACCAGAAGATCAAAATAAAGATTTTTATCAAACATGTTTATCCATATTAGAAAATGATGTCAAACTGTATGAAAGCGAAAGTGGCCAATCTTTTCCAAAAGATATTCCTTTATACATGGATTATCGAAATATTGAAACATTTCAAGATGGAGAGTATGGTTCTGTTCTTGATTTAGTTCATTTTTCTGATTATGGATTCAAAGTCCAGTTTTATCAACTGTTTAAAGGTTGTCAAATAGATTTATTAGCAGGAAGAATGACGGAAAACAATCGAGAGGTTGTCATTTCACAAAATCTTGCCTTAGAACTTTATAAGGCAAAACATTTAGATAGCATGGAACAGCTCATTGGCACGGAAGAAGTCTTGAATATGAATCGCCCTGGTCTATCTGAAGAATTCAAAATTGTAGGCATTGCTTATGCTCAAAACAAAGATGATTATATGATCTTTTTACAAGAAGGAACGATGGAAGATTTATTAAGTGATCACCATATTACTAACAAGGATAAAGTCAAATATCTTTATGTATCTTTTATCAGTGATGTCCAAGAGGATGAAACAGCCATTGCTGAAAATATCAATCAAACATTAAACAGTAATAAAAGTGAATTTGTTGTTTATACAGATTCCATCCTAGCTGATGAGCAGGCCGCTGAAAATCACCAAACTCTCTATTTCTATTTGCTTGTTGGTGGTGGATTATTTGCATTGACAGTCATCTATATTCTAATACTATTTTTCGATAGAAAACGTTATCGAAAAGAAACTTATATTTATAAGCATTATGGTTATCAGCCATTCATCATTTACGGAATCATTATTGGGTTAAGTCTACTTACTGCTTTTGCTTTACAGATGATTTTCTCTACAATTCTCTACAATTTAATGAATACTATTGCTGCTCAATTCGGTTATCCACTTCTTTCATCACATAGTCTTTTATCATACCTTTTGACTTTCTTTATTACAGCAACTCTCATTATCATCATAGAAGGAGTTTATTATTATGCAACTTGCACTTCAAAACATTCATAAATCATTTGGAAATCATATTGTTTTTCAGAATCTATCTTTTGATTTTTCAAATTGTGGATTTTATCTTTTATGTGGAAAAAGTGGGAGTGGAAAATCAACATTACTTAATATTTTAGCTGGTTATGAAGAGATAGATAGTGGTCAAAGAATTATAGATAAGGATATTCATATAACAAGTATTTTTCAAACCTATGAACTTGTTAATGAATTGACAGTATATGAAAACTTAAAGATGTTAGAAGATATATATAATGAAGATGTTTCTATGGATTCAATCATGCAGCAATTAGGCTTGCAGGAAATCAAAGATCATTATCCATATGAACTTTCTGCTGGTCAGCAACAAAGAGTTGGTATTGCAAGAGCTCTTATGCAAAAACCACAAGTTATTATCTGTGATGAACCAACTGAATCGTTAGATATAGAAAATAAAAAAATTGTTCTGGATTTACTTAAAAAACTTTCAAACCATTGTGCTGTCATTGTTGCATCTCATGAAAAACAGCTGATGATGGAATATAGTGATTACTGCTATGAAATAAAAGATTATCAACTATATTGCATTTCATCATCACAAAACGATAAACTTCAAATATCCCCAAAACCAAATTACAATCAACAATCTATTCGCTATTATTTCCATAAGATATTTCATAAAAAGATGACCATCATGTCATTGATACTAACATGTCTCATTCTTATAGAGATTGTATGTGTACAAATTGATTATTCTTTGTTCATGCAGGAACATGGTCATGATGCCCTTAATTATCAAAGCCTATATATTACAGATTATACATCTTCTCTACAAGATATAGAGAATAACCATCTGTTGATTCCTTTCCAACCTTTAGAAATCAATCATCAGCTAAAAAAAGTCAATGTTTATCCATGTCCTGATGCTTCACGAGTTCATGATAATGAAATTATTATCAATGACAAGCTTGCTAAAGCTCTGCAACAGGAAATTGGTTCAACTATTGAATTATCCTATCAGTTACAAGAAGAAAGTTACCCTCTAACATTCATTATCAAAGAAATCATTGAAGAAAAGGATGTCAATCAAATGCAGATTTATTACTCATATGATTATATGATCAATAAATTAAAAGACACCCCTTATTCCTTAAAATATCCAACTCAGTATGATCTATTAACCAGTGAAACTTTATCCTATGAAATTCTCATTAACGGTGATGTCGATCAGGTATATGAGCAATACAGCAATCAAAAAAACATATCAGTCTACCACAGTATTCTTACAGATTGGATAATTCAACAAAAAGAATTTCATTTTTATCATATTATCTTTGTCATTGTAGAAATATTATTATTTGTGATGAACATATGCTTTTTGTTTTATGATATCTTGAAAAATATGAAGAAAAACCAAAAAAACATCTCAATCATGTATTCATTAGGAATTCCATTATCATTATTGAAACAACTATATTTAAAAAAACAAGTCAAAATATTGCTATGTTTTCTTACACTACCAATAATTGAATGTCTTATTACCTATGTATGTGGCATTGATGAATCATTAGTAATGATACTGTTTATACTTGGAATAATGCTTTTATATATACTTGTTTTAAAACTAAGATTGAATGCTTTAAAAGTCACACACATATCAACAATACTTAAAATATCACAAGATGAATAAGGCATGATATTCTCATTAAAAATCTAAGATACATATAAAGAAGTTCTGTTTTTATCAGAACTTCTTTATTTTTTGATAATCCAAAAACCCACAACCGCAAGTTATTTTAAATTACCTAAAGAAAAAAGGTATGATTCCGCATCAATCTGCACATCCAGCGACAAGACGCCAGAAAATCATACCTATAAAGAATATACTCTTTTTCTACTTAGAATATACCATTATTGTTAAGTTATATCAACATAATGTTCATATGGTTTTCTCATCAAACTTCAATAATGTTATTCTCAATAAGAGAATAGAAATCGTTTTCCTTTTTCGATTTATTTAGCCTGATTACAATGCATAAATTATCGGCTCATTTCTAGAATCACACGGAATAATTGATAAAACATTAGAATGCAATTTTATGGTATTGATTATATTATCTTCAAAGTCTGGTTTATTAAATGTGTCAAAAATAATAGATATATCCTGATCAATTGAATTAACAATTTTATTTAACAGAAAGATATACTGTTTTTCTTTGTCTTCCTGTTTAAATGACTTATCCTTTTTAATGTATGAAGCAAAATACACATTGTATTTCATATCATTGAGTTCTTTTAACATCTTTATCTTTATTTTCTGATAATGTCTATCTAATAGAACACCCTTAAATTCTAAAAATATTTGTTGTTTAGTTTTTTCAGATAACTTCATAGTCTTAATCTTTTTTTTAAATCTTTTATAGGTCATATCTGTCATAGACTTAGATACGGTCAATAAACCAGCAACAATAAAATAATCCTCACATTCAGTTTCATCAACAAATAATATCATTATATGGTTTCCTCTTTCTTGTTAATAGCCTTTTTACATTTTATCATTTATCGTTCTGCATTTCTATATAAGCTGCTGAATTGTGTATCATTTTGTCTTTCATTCATTGATTTCATAATGTCTCTCATCTTCAATGAACGATTTTCTATCCCTTCATAAAGCCTCACCTCCTTTCGTAATTTCTTAATTTCTTTGGAAAGACTATACACATCTCTTTGAAGTTTCTCTTTTGTATCAGGATTTTTACAACGTCTGATTTTGTTGTAGACACACTTTTGTTCCTTAATAAGTGATTCCAGTCTATTCTTGACAATTGACTCTTCCTTTTTTACATAATAGAGTTGCTTCCTTTGTTATTTGATCCATGTATCTTAAATCCTCCTTCAAAAAAAATGCACCTTTCTTTTATGAGGTGCATTCTTGGGCAATATTCCCATTTCAAACATATAATGGACATACAGGACACGAAATCCTGTTATCATTTTTGATTTTTTGATATTTCCCTGATAGTGATATATTATAGGTTTTGTTTTTTGTACAGTATTTTGAAAAGCAATATCATTATTGAAAATACGAAGCTTGATATTTTCTTCACTGTATGATTCATCTTTGGTGAGATTATAAAGTCCAAAAAATTTCTCAGCACTTTTTAGTCTGATGACTATATGCTTGACATCTATTTTGACTTCATATCTCATTAATTTTATAATATCTAATGAATTAAAGGTCATTGAATTAATGACAACTCAATTGAGGAAGCTAATAAATAAACATAAACAAATATAAGATTTAAAAAGTTCTAATTTTAATTTTTCATTTTAATTATTTTTTACTGTTGTCCAGTATATATTCTTCATATTGTTGCCTACCTTCTTTAACCAATTCAAGTCTATATCTATCTCCCGTCAACAATATACGACTCCATGTATTAATAGGGAATTCTTTTAATAGTGATGTTTGATATTGATCTCCATCGTTAGGTGTCCAGACTTTGTCTAATTTATATTGATCACCATTTTTCTTCATTGTTACTTTCATATAATCTAAATATCCATTGATAGAATTTCCATTATCTTCATACTGTTCAATGTAAAACATTCCATAAATATATATGCTTTATTTTTTAATGCAATTATTATCAACTGTATATTCAAAAGCATGGTGAGCGGATACAGAAAAGATGAAATTTATATCTTCATACATTCCAGGAGAATATTTGTTAGTCTCTATCATTGTTTCAAAATTATCTTTCACAGTACAATCTATCTCTTTAGACAATTCAACTGATAAACTCATAGAATTAACCATAAATTTATAATAATCCCTATAATAGCAATAATCTTAATTGATATAATTGTCGTTTTTTACTTTTTTCTTCTCGTTTTAATCTTCCTTGCAATCTCAATTATTATTTATCTAAATTTTAACAATTTCATATTTAACATCATGTATTTTGCTACCATATTCAGTATTGTAAACATGATTTTAGAGGTATATTTTTCTAAACATTCCTAAATACTATTTTATATTTTTAAATAATTTGTTATTATTTAATCATAATAAAGGGGTGTACTGTTATGAAGATACTTATTTACGATGATGATAAAAATGACATTAAACAATTATTAACATGCATTAACCATTACTTTAATCAAAAAAATTTAGATTATATAATAAAAATATGTACATCTACTCAAGAACTTTTTAATATTATTAAAGATTATGATATTCTTTTTTTAGACATTCAAATAAATAATACAAATGGAATAGATATTGGTTTAAAGTTAAATAATATATATCATGAATGTCGAATTATCATAGTATCAAATTACTCTAAATATGCAATTGAAGGATATAAAATACATGCAGATAGATATTTTTTAAAGCCTATTTCTCAAGAAGTTTTTAATATTGAAATGGAAAATATTGTTGAAAAATATTTAAAAAAGTATCTTGGTTTTTACGATGAAAAAATTGCTAATAAAAAAATACATTACAATGATATATTATATGTTGAAGTTCTTAATAGAAAAACATACATTCATACTCTCACTACCGAAATATATCCTACTCCTTACACCTTAAAGTATTGGTATCAAAAGTTACATAAATATGGATTTTCATATTCACATCAGTCATTTATAGTTAATTTAGAACATATAAGTGCATTTGGAAAAAATGAAATATATCTTATAACTGATGAAACTATTCCATTGTCTAGAAATTGTAAACATACTTTAGAAATAGAATTCACAAAATATTTACAAGGAGTTTTTTAAAGTGATTTTGATATTCATATTTGACTTATTATCTCTATCATTATTCAACTATCTTGCCCATAATTTTCTAACATTAAGATATAATCATAACATTAAATATATTATTTTTATATTGACCTATTTTTCAATTTGTTTACAAAATATCAATGGTATTAATTCTAATAAAGCACTATTTGTTTTAATCATCTATACATTTTATATTTTTATTCAATATACGGGGCGCCTTCTTACACATTGTTTTGTATTGATTCCTTTTTTTACATTTCAAATTTTTTCAGAAATTTTGGTTGGATTTATTTTAAGCAATGTATTCAATTTCTCAATACCTTCAAACATTTTAACATATTCACATTTATTAGGCTTAATTATTTCTTTTATTATGCTTTGCGTTTTTACAGTATCTTATATTAAAATATCAAAATACATTAAATTCAATAACCTTCCTAAGTATAGCTGGTTAATATTTATTGTACCCGTAATTACAATATTATTGATGATTGCAGAAGATCAACATCTCCATGTATTTAAAGATTATCCTCGACAATATAGAATTATAATAATTCTATGTATAGTATCCTATTTACTGACCATTGTTATTTTTATTATGATAATTAATACTCACAAAGTCGAAACAGATCTTAAAATTGAAAAGTATAAATCTGAAGCGTTGGATCAAAAATTCAGTTTGATGAGTCAACACTATTTATATAACTTTAATTTTTTACATGATCTTATTCATTCATACTCTGATATTTATCGCTTGTTAAACAATAAAGATCTTGAATGTGCTAAAATAGAGCTAAATGCACTTATGGATAAAACATATAAAGAATTTAATTCAATTTATTCAAATTCTATTGTTCTTAATTATTTATTAAATATGCGATTAAATAGTTTTAAAAGCAATCATATTGAATGCATAACTACAATTGAGGATGAAAAAATTAACATCATAGATTTTAATACTCAATTCTATTTTTTTAATTATATATTAGATATTAGTGAAAAACAAATCCAATTCATAGAAAAAGATGAATATAAAATTATAGCAATAAAGTCAAAAATGATAGCAAATAATCTTATTATTCAATGTATTATTCCATATGTTAATTTAAATTTAGAAGAATTTAAAAATAATTTATATTCTATATTATCTCAATATCATTGTATAATTGATATTTCAAAAGAACAAAAATTTAAAATTAAATTAATTATCAATTTTAATAAAACATAATTTGTTACTCATTATATAGGCAATCAAATTCTACTTGAATATAAGTAAGAATTTTGAGTATTTCACTGAAAAGATGACACTGTTTTACTCTTTTGATGACGTCATCACACTAGTGTGATGATAAATTAGTCATTATAGATTTGACTGAATATTTCGGTGCAACAGAGCCATGCTGATCACTGTTGAGAGCCACCCTGTCCGTTTTTCGGAGCCACCTATTTCGCTATGAGAGCCACTTGATAATAAAATTAAATAATCGAAAAC
>NZ_NFHI01000058.1:0-13171 GCF_002159255.1 Massilimicrobiota sp. An80 | reverse complement strand
GATCATGAACTCCATGTGTGAGCTAAGATATAGTGACTTTACAAATGAATTTTCATTTAAGACCATATAATCAATATATTTTAAATATAGTTACCAACATTTATCTAGGGTTAGATTTTATTGAAAAATCATTCAATATCAAGACAATTTGAAACAGAAATTACCAAATCGGATACTTCTGCTTTGCAAAATCCCGAAACTCAAAATTAATATAGTATTGACATAAATGTTATGTTCTGATATTATTATTTCATAAGTTAGCTAAAGCTAACTATGTAAGGAGGTTTATATGAAAAAAATTTTTTTTGCTGTAGTAGTTACAGGTTTTTTATTGATGACAACAGCTTGTTCATCATCGTCAACTAATGAATATGAAAATAAAAATACAAATGCATCTACACAATTTCCAATTACAATGAAACATGCTTTTGGAGAAACAACGATTACAGAAAAGCCAGAGCGCATAGCAACCATAGCTTGGGGAAATCAGGATGTCCCATTGGCATTGGGAGTTGCTCCAGTTGGTGTTTCAAAAGGAAATTTCGGTGAATTAACGAAAGATGGGTTATCACCATGGACACAGGAGGCATTTAAAAAATTAGGAGTAACAGAGCCAGTAGTCTATGATGATACAGATGGGTTAGATTATGAAGCTATTGCGGATAGTAATCCGGATATCATTCTAGCTGCTTATTCAGGATTAACACAAGAAGAGTATGATACCTTAAGTAAAATTGCTCCTGTAGTTGCATATCCACGTGTAGCATGGCAGACATATTGGAGAGAGCAAGTTACGATTAATGCAGAAGCTATGGGGATGAAAGATGAAGGAGAAGCATTGGTTAAAGAAACTGAACAATTAATTGCGAATAAATTGAAAGAATATCCTCAGATAGAAGGCAAAAGCGGAGCTTTCCTTTGGGTTAATCCAGCAGATACTAGCTCATTCTATGTATATTTAACTAGTGATCCTAGAGCTTCCTATCTTACAGACTTAGGTTTATCATTCCCTGAAAATATTAAGGAAATGGGAAAAGATGAAACGACTTTCTCTTTGACGGTTTCCGCAGAAAATGCAGATATTTTAAATAATGTAGATATTTTAGTTACTTATGGTGATGATACAACCCTAAAAGCTTTACAGAAAGATGCTATCTTTGGAAAGATTCCAGCTATTAAACGTGGTTCAGTAGTAGTTATTGATAGTAATAGTGCATTAGCAGGTTCTGCGACTCCTACAGTTTTAGGTATTTCTGCAACAATTGATGAGTATTTATCATTAATTGGACAGGCTGCAGATAAGGTAAACGAATGAGAAAAAAGAATGTTTATTTCTTGTTTGTGATTCTTTCTCTATGTCTAATTGCTGTTTCTGCATTGTCTATTTTATATGGTTCTAAATCAGTAGATATGGAGACATTATTTGATGCATTATTTACCAACAAAGAAAGCTTTTCTATTAGTGTTGTTCAGGCAAGAATACCACGAACTTTGTTTGGTATTTTAGCTGGAGCTTCTTTAGGAGTATCTGGTTGTCTGATGCAATCAATTACCCGAAATCCAATTGCAGATCCTAGTATTTTAGGAATAAATACAGGAGCCTCTCTCTTTGTGGTTGTGGGAATTGCGTTCTTTTCAATCTCTTCACCAAGTCAGTATATCTGGCTTGGTTTCACAGGGGCTATATTAACTGCAATACTTGTTTATGGTATTGCTTCTGTAGGACAAAGTGGAGCTACTCCAATTAAGTTAGCACTAGCAGGAGCTGCAACATCGATGGCACTTATGTCATTAGTGAATACAATCATGTTACCAAATTCACAGGTAATGGATAGTTTTCGTTTTTGGCAAACAGGAAGTATTGGCGGAGCTAAGTGGAATATGATTTTAGTACTGCTTCCGTATTTCATTTTAGGATTACTTCTATCATTTTATTTATCATCTTCATTAAATACTTTAGCGTTAGGCGATGAATTAGCCACAAGCTTAGGAATAAATAGTAAGAAAGTAAGAGCAATGGCAGCATTTGCAGGAGTACTATTATGTGGTGCTACAACAGCATTAGCTGGTCCAATTGCTTTTGTTGGATTAATGGTTCCCCATATTATGCGATTATTAATAGGATCGAATATGCATTATCTCCTTCCATTATCTGCATTGGGAGGAAGCATACTGTTACTAGGTGCAGATATTATTGGAAGAGTAATCGCAAGTCCAGCAGAATTAGAAGTTGGAATTATAACCGCAATCCTTGGAGCGCCAGTCTTTATTTATATTGTTAGAAAGGTGAAAATACGTAGTTTATGAAAAAACAGACAAGAGAAATTATAGAACGTGTTTATCATCACCAGAGAAAAAGAATTATAACCATTACTATCATATTATGCATTATATTATGTATACTTATGGCACTATCCATGATGCTTGGTAATACTTTTTACTCTCTAAATACTGTTATTCAGTCCTTATTGTATGAAAATATACCAGGAGCATCATTTACTGTTAATACATTACGTTTTCCAAGAATGTTAGCAGGCGTATTTTGTGGAATAGCCTTTGGTATGGCAGGAAATACCTTTCAGAAAATGTTAGGTAATCCATTAGCTAGTCCTGATATTATAGGCGTAACATCTGGAGCTAGTACAGTAGCTGTATTTTGTATTCTTATCCTTCATTGGAGTGGAAATGCTGTTTCTATTGGCGCAATCTTAGGCGGAATGCTTGTAGCATTTCTGATCTATCGTCTATCGCAGGGAATCGGATCAAATAATGGCAGAATGATTTTAATCGGTTTAGGATTTCAGGCATTTTTACAAGCAGTGATTTCTTATATTATACTTCGTGCAGCACAATATGATGTAGCAAATGCCTTACGGTGGTTAAGCGGAAGTTTAAATAATGTCACAATAGAAGAAGCGGTTCGAATTGTAATTGTAGTAATTTTCATGGGAAGTTCTCTAGTATATTTAAGTAGAAGACTGATGCTTTTACAGTTGGGAGAAGATTTTGCGACTACTTTAGGTTTAAATATTCAAAGAACAAAGTTACTGTTGATTGTTAATGCAATTATTCTCTCTGCTGTAGCAACTTCCATCAGTGGTCCAATTGCAGCTGTATCCTTTTTATCTGGTCCTATCATTACTAGAATCTGCAAAGGAAATCAGGCTAATATGTTACAAGCCGGTCTTATGGGAGCTATTCTTGTATTAGCGGGAGATTTAGTTGCCCAAAATTTATTACCAGCTCGTTATCCAGTAGGAATTATTACAGGTATTTTAGGAGCACCATATTTATTACTGATGCTATTTAGAATGAATCATAAAGGAGGCTAATATGACAGATTGTTTATATGCAGAACATTTATCCTCAGGATATGGAAATCATACAATTGTGAAGGATGTCGATCTAGTGTTGCCAGAGCATAAAATTAGTGTAATAATTGGTTCAAATGGATGTGGGAAATCAACTTTATTGAAAACATTATGCAAATTAGTTCTTCCTTCAAATGGTGCTGTATATTTGAATAATAAAGACATACATAAATATCCTTCAAAAGCATTAGCAAAAAACTTAGGATTAATGCCACAGTCACCTATTGTACCTGAGGGAATAACTGTTGCTGATTTGGTCGCAAGAGGTCGATTTCCATATCGTCAGCCACTAAAAGGGATGAGCAAAGAAGATTATCAAATTGTTAGTGAAGCAATGGATATGATGGGTATCTCTGATTTAGCTGATCGATGTGTAGATGAATTAAGCGGTGGACAAAGACAGAGAGTATGGCTAGCTTTAGCATTAGCACAGGATACAGATATTTTGTTGTTAGATGAACCTACAACTTTTTTAGATATATCTTATCAGATCGAAATTTTAGACTTATTAACTGAATTAAATCAGAAAAAAGGTACAACCATCGCCATGGTATTACATGATATTAATCTATCTGCTCGCTACGCAGATTATATATTTGCGATATCTAATGGAAAATTACTAGCTCATGGAACACCAGAAGAAATAATTAATGAAGAAATCATACGAGAAGTTTATGGTTTAAATAGTAAAATTATTAAAGATCCTATAACACAACGGCCAATGATTATTCCTATTGGAAAATGTAAATAATTTATATTGAGGAATGGACAGTGTGGTTCATTCTTTTTATTATATAATTTTCAATGCTTTCGTTATTTGGATATCCAAATGATGAGGGCGTTTTTATTTGAAAATATTATTTTTTATCATTTTGGTTGCTATTTTATAAAAATCATATATAATGTTAGTATACCCCACAGGGGTATGGGAGGTATCTTATGAAACAGAAATATGATGTTGTGGGTATGACATGCAGTGCATGCAGTGCTCATGTAGATAAAGCTGTCAGGCATCTTGATGGTGTTCATGATGTTAATGTTAATCTTTTAAGCAATTGTATGGTTGTTGACTATGATGAAAATAAAGTCAACGATCAAATGATTGAAAAAGCTGTAGAAGATGCAGGATATAAAGCTGTATTAGAAAAAGAAACTGTTCAAGCACAGAAACAGAAAGAAACAGTTGATCATAAGAAAAAATCATTGATTCTTTCTTTTGTCTTTTTAATTCCTTTGTTTTATATTTCAATGGGACATATGCTAGGAGCACCTTTACCATCTATTCTTGTTGGTGAAGAAAATATGATGGTTTTTGCTTTAACGCAGCTCTTTTTAACTTTGCCAGTCATGTATATCAATCGTGGCTATTTTCAAAGAGGTTTTAAGTCTTTATGGCATCGCAGCCCTAATATGGACACACTTATAGCTATTGGTTCAACGGCTGCGGCAGTTTATAGTATTTATGCTATTTTTATGATGGGTTATGATTTAGGTCATGGCAATCTTCATGATGCTCATCAATATATGATGCAGCTTTATTTTGAGTCAGCAGCCATGATTTTGACCCTTATTTCTTTAGGAAAATATCTAGAATCTCGTTCTAAAAAGAAAACAACGGAAGCAATTGAAAAACTGATTCACTTAATGCCGTCTTCTGCAACACTTTTGAAAGATAATCAGGAAGTAGAAGTGGCTATTGAAGATGTGCAGATTGGCGATATTATGATTGTCAAACCTGGGCAAAATATACCTTTAGATGGTGTGATTATCAAAGGACAGACATCCATTGATGAGTCTATGATTACTGGTGAAAGTTTACCCGTAGACAAATCTGTCGATGATAAAGTGATTGGTGCAACGATGAATGTAGAAGGGTATATTCAAGTTGAGGTGACTCATACAAGTCAAGAAGCGACCTTATCACAAATCATAGAATTGGTTGAAGAAGCCAGCTCATCTAAAGCCCCAATTGCAAAACTGGCAGATCAGATTAGTGGAATCTTTGTACCAGTTGTAATTGTGATTGCTTTAGTGACATTTGTTTTATGGGTGACTCTTGGTGGACAGACTTTCCATTTTGCTTTAACATGTGCGATTGCAGTATTGGTTATTTCTTGTCCATGTGCATTAGGTTTAGCAACTCCAACTGCCATTATGGTGGGAACAGGAAAAGGCGCACAATTAGGTATTCTGATCAAATCAGCAGAAAATCTTGAATTATTATCTAAAGCAAAAAGTATTGTTTTAGATAAAACGGGAACGATTACAAAAGGAAAACCGCAGGTAACTGAAATTTATCCTATTGGTATAGACACTAAAGAGTTATTAACTTTAGCTGCTTCTATTGAAAGTTCATCACAGCATCCTCTTGCCAAAGCTGTGGTTGATTATGTCAAAGAGCAGGGGATATCTTTAAAAACTGTTGAAAATTTCCAGATGTTATCTGGTAAAGGGCTAAAAGGGACTATTGATGGCGGTATGATTTTATCTGGTAATCAACGTTTGATGAAGGAACATGATATTGATTTATCACCTGTACAAGCCAAAGCGCAACTTTTAGCAAGCCAAGGAAAAACGCCATTATTCTATGCTTATAATGGACAAATGATTGGTTTAATTGTTGTCAGTGATGTGTTAAAGGAAACAAGTCAAAACGCTATTAATCAATTAAAAGATATGGGATTAACTATTTATATGTTGACAGGAGATAATCAATTAACTGCTCAAGCGATTGGTGATGAACTGGGAATTCAGGTCATTGCTGAAGTTTTACCACAGGATAAAGAAAAACATATCAGAGATTTACAAGCAAAAGGTGAACGTGTTATCATGGTAGGAGACGGAATTAATGATGCTCCAGCGCTTATGCGTGCCGATATTGGTATAGCGATGACGTCGGGAACTGATATAGCCATGGATTCAGCAGACATTGTTTTGATGAAAAATGATTTACAGGATGTTGTGAATGCGATTGAACTGAGTCATGCAGTGTTAAAAAATATTAAAGAAAATCTGTTTTGGGCATTTTTCTACAATGTGATTGGAATTCCAATTGCAGCAGGTGTGTTCTATCCAGTCTTTGGATGGCTGTTAGATCCTATGTTTGGTGGTGCGGCAATGAGTTTGAGTTCGATCTTTGTTGTCAGCAATGCCTTAAGACTGAGATTTTTTAAACCTAAACATCAAAATACAATAATCAGACAGGAGGAAAAGAAAATGGAAAAAACAATGAACATTGAAGGTATGATGTGTCCAAATTGTCAAAAGCATGTAGATAAAGCTTTAAATAGTATTGAAGGTGTAGAAGCAACAGTAGATTTAAAAAATAACTGTGCTTATTTAAAATTATCTCATGATGTTGATGAAAGTGTCTTAATCAAAGCAGTTGAAGATGCTGGTTATAGTGTTAAAGGATTTGAATAATGCAGGCAGATCAAAAACATGTTATGCGTTTATTAAAAACAGCTCGAGGACAAATTGATGGCATCATGAAAATGATTGAAGATGATCGTTATTGTATTGATATATCTAATCAAATCATGGCAACTCAGGCTATTTTAAAACGTGCTAATAAAGAAATTATTGGAGCTCACATGCAGCATTGTGTTCATGATGCTATTGGCAGTCAAGATGCTGATCAAAAAATAGAAGAGATGATGGACGTTATCAATCAATTAATGAAGTAACAAAAAGTCAAGATTGTTTATTGCAGTCTTTGACTTTTTTCTTTATACTTTTTTATAAGGAGATGAACTGAATGAAACAAGGCGTTTTAATGCAATATTTTGAGTGGTATTTACCTTCAGATCCTCATTTGTATCAAAAAGTTAAGGCTGATGCACAGCATCTTTTTGATATAGGAGTGACAGCACTGTGGTTACCACCAGCTTTTAAAGGTATTGGTGGAACTCAGGATGTTGGTTATGGGGTATATGATTTGTATGATTTGGGTGAATTTTATCAAAAAGGAACTGTCCCAACAAAATATGGAACCAAAGATGAATATTTACAAGCAATCCAGGCCCTGCAACAAGTCGGCATACAGGTTTATGGGGATATTGTATTGAATCATAAAATGGGTGCTGATGGCTATGAAGATGTGAAAGCGAGTGAAGTCAATCAACATGATACCTATGATATTGAAAAACAAAATGAATGGATTCAAGTTCCGACTCTTTTTACTTTTCCCAATCGTCATCAAAAATATAGTGATTTTACATGGGATTGGAGTTGTTTTGATGGCATAGATTATGATGCCAAAACAAAACGTCATGCTACTTTTTTGTTTCAGGATAAAACATGGGACTCACAGGTTGATAATGAAAATGGGAATTATGATTATTTAATGGGAGCAGATTTAGATTTTTCAAATCATCGTGTTGTAAGTGAACTTAAAAGATGGGGAGAATGGTACTTAGATACAACACATATAGATGGTTTTAGATTGGATGCAGTTAAACATATTAATGCATCATTTTATCAGGATTGGCTTTATCATATGCGACAGTATACACACCAAGAATTATTTACAGTGGGAGAATATTGGCATGGTGATGTACAAAAATTACTTCAATATCTCAGTGAAGTGAATTATTCATTATCATTATTTGATGTTCCTTTGCATTATCATTTTTATGAAGCTTCACGTAGCTTTGGACAATATGATATGTCCCAAATTTTTAATAACACATTGGTTCAAAAAGCCTGTATGAATGCTGTCACATTTGTTGATAATCATGATACACAACCACAGCAAGGTCTGCAATCATGGGTTTTAGATTGGTTTAAACCACTGGCCTATGCCTTGATTTTGCTAAGAAAGGATGGTTATCCTTGTATCTTTTATGGTGATTATTATGGAATTGAAAAACCTTCTTTATCAGGACAAAATCAGGTTATAGATCGTCTTTTATATTTACGTCAATATTATGCCTATGGTCAACAAAATGATTATTTTTATGATCGTCATATCATAGGATGGACACGAGAAGCTTATGGATTGGCTTGTATTATGACCAATCAAAATGGTGGACAACTGTACATGTATGTAGGACAGCAATATCAAAATCAGATATTTTATGACTATTTAGAAAATGTCAATGAAACTGTCACTATTGATGACAAAGGGTATGGACTGTTTACTGTTCAAGATGGAAGTGTCAGTGTTTATATACCCAAAAAATAAAGTGGTCATCTGACGATCACCACTGAAAACTCAAATATAAAACTGTGATTAACAATGTTAACATGATAGCTGTCTGAAAGATTGTGGATAGAATTTTATACGAAGAATGTGGAAGTCCACGGTGACAGGCTTTTTGGATTAACTGATAAGTAATCAATAAAGGAATCAGATTGACTACGCTGAATAATGAACCGATACAGGCAATCACTGACATTGTTAATGCGCCTAGATAATATTCCTTATATGCATACTCCATAAATTTCACTTCCTTATATGTTTATTATATATGATTTCAAAAGGTTCAAGATGAAATTTATGTTAAGTTTCTATAAAGATTATAAAAAAACAATCTCTATAATAAAGATTGTTTTTTATGCTGTTTTTGTTTTTCTCTTGTTAAGAATAAAGACCACAATGATGACAATAATAAGCATAATTGCTGCACAGATACCTGCAGTAGGTAAAAGTTCAGGTTTACTGAACGCTTTTGTCCACATGGCTATTTTTCTAATGAATATTGCAATTGCATATCCGGCAGTCGCACTTCCTAGTAAGGCAAGAACAGCTTTAAACCATTTAGGAAAGACTTCTGCAAATAATACAGCTGTAATGAGGCAGATAAATGCAATAAACATACAAATTACAAAATGCATAGAGAAACCTCCTTTATATACAACAAATAAAATAACATAATTATGTTCAGATTGCAATAATATTATATCATGTCATTTTTTTAATCATGTGAAATTCTCTGAAAATGTAGAATTATAGCGATGAATATGTTAAACTATAAGACGTAGAAAAGAGGTAGATTATGAGATTTAATAGAGGTAAAAAATATACATATTATAGTTCGTATTCTCCATCAAGGCATCCAAGAATACGTTGGGATAGAATTGCTATTATCGGTATTGTTGTTGCAATTGTGATTGGAGTTATTGTATGGTTTAATTTTAGTCGTATTCAATTGGCTTTTAAAGGTTATTCTTTTTCACAACAAAGTGAAATACTTGCGTTAGAAAATAATGAAGTTGATGAAATCTTATCATATGATAAATTGGAACATATTTCACAATGGTTGAGCCAAAGTCAAAAAGTTCAATATTATGATGAATATGAAAAATATCTATCCTTACATAAGGATATGCAAGTGAAAGAAGTTATTTCAACTATAGATAATATTTTTGATAATTATGTTCCTAAATTAACAACGCTTAATTATTCAAATGATCAGATTTGGGAAGTTTTAAAAACCGCAGGTGTGAATGAAGTTAAACATTTGGTAGATAAACAATATACTTATGCCCAAATTGAACCATTTATGCAAGTCAAAGGATTTGTTTTTGAAGATATTGATCAATACATGGAATCATATGAAGAAAATAAAAATTATAATTATGCTGTATTGATTACAACATATCCATTTATTATTTCTGAAAATGAAGTTGATCAACCTTATACAATTCAAAATCCAGATGATGTTTTAACATTAGTGAAAAAAGGATTCTATTTACCAGCTAATTATGAACCATCTGATTTAGTGAATCCAGATCCTGATAAGGTGAAGGTGGCATCTGATTGTGACGATCCAAGATTGAGAAAAGAAGCTGCTAATGCTTTAGTAGAAATGTTTGATGCTGCTAAAAAAGAAGGTTATGATTTGGTTGTGAATAGTGCTTATCGTTCATATGCAGATCAAAAGGCAACATATGATGATTACTTCAATAAATATGATCCTGTGACTGCAGCAAGTTTAGTTGCTGAACCAGGAGGAAGTGAACATCAGACAGGATTAGGTGTTGATTTAACATGTCAGGCTGTTATTGATGATAAATTAAATGGTATTGAAAATAGTCGTTTTGGTTATAAACCTGATTATAAATGGTGTGTAGCAAATTCTTATAAATATGGTTTTATTTTAAGATATGAAGAAGATAAAGCTGGTATTACAGGTATTGCTAATGAACCATGGCATTTTAGATATGTTGGAAAAGAAGCAGCAAAAGAAATCTTTAATAATGGTTGGACATTAGAAGAATATTGCTTAAATAAAGGGGTTATCCCTGATATTAAGAAAGGTCAATAATCTAGGGTTATCCCTAGATTATTTTTTAGGAGAAAATCATGAAAACATTAATAACAACTCTCAATTCAAAATATATTCATACGTCATTATCATTGCGTTTGCTTTATGTAGCTTCTTATCATCGCTTTGATGTTGATTTTAAAGAATATACAATTAAGGATTCACTTGAACATATTGTTGATGATTTATTATCAATGCATTTAGATATGATTGCGTTTTCTTGTTATATATGGAATATTGAATATATTGATAAGCTATGCCATATGTTACGTCAAAGACAACCTGATATTATTCTTGCTTTAGGGGGACCTGAGGTCACTTATGAACCACAGTACTTTTTAGAGCATATACCAGTAGATTACATTTTAAGTGGTGAAGGGGAAGAAATATTCCCTCAATTATTAGAAGCTTTAGAAAAGAAACAGGATGTATGTTTACCAGGTGTCAGTTATCGTGGGCATATCTCATCAACAGTAGCTGTTGCAGATTTAAAATATGTAGAATCCTTAGATTCGCCGTATTGTTTACCACAAGATCAAAAAGATATGGGTAAACGTATCTTATATTTTGAAACAAGTCGAGGGTGTCCATTTCAATGTCAATATTGTTTATCTTCATTAGAACAGGGACTTAGATTTTTTAGTGAAGACTATCTCAAAAGACAACTCAATTTGATTTGTCATAGTTCAGCCAAAACAATTAAATTTTTAGATCGTAGTTTTAATGCTGATGCAAATCATGCTATTATGATTTTAGATTATATTTTTAAACATTATCAAGAAGGACAGCAATTTCAATTTGAAATTAATGCTGATGTCCTTAATCAAAAAATTATTGATTTTATTAGAGAAAAAGCACCAAAGGGATTATTGAGATTTGAAATAGGAATTCAATCAACTTATGAACCGACAAATCGCGCAGTCAAAAGAATTCAGAATTTTAAACGTTTAAGCGAAGTGATCACTATGTTAATGCAAGATGGTCAATGTGATTTGCATTTAGATCTCATTGCTGGTTTACCATATGAAACATATGAAAGATTTGCTCAATCATTTGATGATGTTTTTGCCTTTCGTGCAAAAGAATTACAATTGGGCTTTTTAAAACTATTAAGAGGAACATCATTACGTAATGATGCTAAAGATTATGGGTATGTCTATCAAAAAGAGCCTCCTTATGAAATGCTGGAAAACAAATGGTTATCTCATGATGATATGGAAAAGATTCATATGGCTGAAGATATGTTGGAGAAATACTGGAATAGTGGGCGTTTTGTACATACGATGAATGCGGTGATGGATGATGTTTCTTCGCCATTTGCGTTCTTTTATGATCTTTCATGTTTTTATCATGAAAAACAATATAAAAAAATAGGTTATCAGTTAGATGAACTTTATCTTTACTTGGATTCCTATTTACCTGAGAAGTATCATGATTTATTGATTATGGATTATTTATTGCAGTTTAAAGTGAAACCTAAAAAATGGTATCAGCCAACTTTAACTCCACAATCAAAAAAACAGGTTTTAAGAGAACTTTCACAAAAATATCAGCTTGATTCTGAGCTCTTATTTAGATATGCAGTTGTAGAAGAAATTCAAGATCATTATCTTGTTGTCATCTATAAAGATTATCAATGTCAGTGGTCGATGTATAAGAAAGGGTGATCATAGTATGTTAACGATGGTTGAATATGTTCATCAAAGAATATCAACGTATTCTTTTCAGGTGGGTGTTGATTTTACTATGGGAAATGGTCATGATACACTTTTTTTAGCTGAACAGTGTCCAAAGGTCTATGCTTTTGATATACAGCCTGAAGCATTGGAAAATACAAAAAAACGTTTAGGAGATAGACAACATGTACAACTGATTTTAGATAGTCATGAAAATATGAAACAGTATTTTTCATCATTTGATATAGGAATATTCAATCTTGGCTATTTACCACAGGCTTCTCATCATATTACAACAACATTGCCGTCTACTCAAGAGGCTGTCTGTCAAGCTATTGAAATGATGAAAAAAGCACTTTTTATTGTTGTTTATCCTGGCCATGAAGAAGGATATCAGGAAAGTTTATGGATTCATGAATATGTATCACAGTTAGATTCTCATCAGTTTCATGTTTCGTGCTTTCAAATGTTGAATAAAAAGAAAGCACCCTATGTTATTGAAATAGAAAAGAAGCAGTAAATTCTGCTCAATGTCGTCAATTTAACGACAAATTTAAATTAGAAATCTGACATATTCAGATTTCTTTTTTTGTTTATTAAGATTCATAAATAATTATAGAAGTGATATATCATATTTAGTGAAATCTCAATGATTTAATGGTATACTTGTAGTATAGAAAAGGAGTGGTTTTATGTTTGTGAAGGTTGTTCAAAATAATAGAGGCAAAAAAGGAACTTATTTCTGCTCTCTTGTTGAGTCTTATCGTGATGGTGATAAAATCAAGCACCGCACTATTCGTAGTTTTGGTCTTCTTACTGAAGAACAGGTTCCCTATCTTAAAGCCATGTATGC
>NZ_NFHI01000057.1:0-13230 GCF_002159255.1 Massilimicrobiota sp. An80 | reverse complement strand
TATTACATCTTGAAATCAGAAGAAGAGAAAAGATGTTTTTTTATTGCCTAAAAACAGAAAAAGAAAAGAGCTGAAACAAAATCAACTCTTTAAAAAGTTATTTCGTTACAGCCCCTTTATTACATTTCAGCAAATATAGTTACCCAATATCCCCCATAATAAGCAACTGCTGCATGAGTATTTGTTTCTAAAATATTAGCTCTATGACCTGGGCTTGCCATCCAAGATGCTACAACATTTGATGGAGATGTGGTACCTTTAGCTATATTTTCACCACTAGATGTCCATGGTAACCCTTCAATTAAATCAGAATAACTTCCACCATTAGGTCTAGTATGTGACCAATTAGTTACAATTTCTTTAGCTCTTACTTTACATGCTTCATATAATGTATCATTCCAAGCCATTGCTGGTAACCCTGCTTTAGCTCTTTCAGCATTCTGTAAGTTGAAAGCTTCTTTTGCTTTGGATAAAGAATACTCCATAGCTACAGAACCACCTGAAGAAGATGACGAACCACTACCCCCACTGTTGCTAGGATTTGACGGTTTTATCACTGTTACCTCTTCTTTCTTGCCCGTATTATAATTAGTTACAATTTTCTTTTCAGTAGAAGAATTCTTAGGTTTAGCCTTTACAGTAATATTAAACTTAGCTTCTACCCCATTAGCAGACGCTGTTATAACAGCACTACCATTGTCTTTGGCAGTTACCTTACCGTTTTCGTCTACACTGGCTACCCCACTGTCAGAAGATTTGAAAGTAGCTTTATTATCTTTACCTTTAATATCGGCTTTAAGAATTAAACTTTCACCCTCATATACAGTATCCTTAGACTTATCTAACTTAATCATAGGAGCTGTAATAACTACCTTAACATCCTGTGTTACTTCATTCTTAGAACCATCAATAGCCTTAACAGTAGCAACATACTCTCCATCCTTAGAATAATCTACTTTACTATCATCAACAGTAATTGTTACACTATCTAAATCTTCAGCTGTATACATTTTACTAAACTCTTCAGCACTAGGTTTACAATCTCTAGTAAACTTAACTTCTTCTTTAAAATCATTAAATACTGGTTTAGTTGTATCAGTAACTTTTAATTTTAATGTCTCTTCTTTATCTTTGTATGAAAAGATTATTTCGTATTCTCCAATTGCAGGATACTCTTTATTTTCTTCTATTTTAATTTTTGATATATCCATTTTGATGTCAGATACTATATCTTTATTTGTTTGTTCAGTATCAATATAATCATTGATATTTGTAGATAAAGTTTTTCCATATTCCAAAGTCTTTGTTTTTTCTTTTAAATGTATTGGATTACTTGTAAAGATAAATAATATCAAGGCAAATACTGCAATTATTAATGTGCAAATAATTGTTTTTTTATGTTTCACTATTTGTTTCATGTTTTATACCTTTTTATTTAGGAATATTATTTAAAAATAATATCCTATTTTTATTTTAAATTTTTCTTTTTCTAGCCATGCTAACCAAAGCGATAACAGACCCTGCTAACATAACACTATATCCAACCATAGAAGAAGTATCACCTGTTTGAACAACACCACTATTTACATCAGTTGTACTATCTTGAGTATTACCTTTATTTTCCTCACTACCAACTTCATCTGTACCTGTGTTGACTACTTTATCTGTATTATCAGAATTTCCATTAGAACTTGAACCATTTCCTGGTAACTCAATACCACCTGCATCATCACTATCAACATCACCTTTATCAGTATCAACTGGAGTAGATGGTTCTAAAGGAATCCATGGGATAATACTTTCATCTAATTCAGCTTGAAAATTATCTAACTCAGCTTTTTTACCTTCAATAAAAGATACTTGTTCTTCTAATGCTTTAACAATAGCATCATTTGCTTCAATTTCAGCTTTTAGCCACATTATACTCACTTTCTACAGTATCCAATTCAACTTTTTTATCAGTGATTTTTTTTTCAACTCTTCAATTTTTAATTTTAATTCATCAGCTACACTCATTCTAGTAATAGATGGCATGTTTATTTCCTTATATTCCCCATTAGTATTAGCTAATGCATGTGCTGAAATTGTGTTAGTCATCATACCCATAGTCGATGCACCTGCGACTAGAATCTTTAATTTATTCATACTTATCTTTTTCCCCTTTCATAAATCAGATAGTAGGTATGCTACCACATTTCAATACGATTTGGAGCAGTGCCTTCAGCTAGTGTTTCATTTGTTTTACTATCAATCACCTTGACCTTCACTGACCATTCAGTTTTTCCTTCAAATATTTGTTTTTGACCATAAAGCGCTGGTATTCCGGTTGTAGCATGTAATTTTGATACTGCAGTTGAGTCCTTAGGAATAGAAATAACAATATCATCATTTTTTTCATTTGCTTCAATATCTTCTATTTGAGCTATTTCTTTAAATGTCTGTATAGACTCGTCTATCTCCTTTAAATAATCTTCTTTTGTTTTACTATCTACTTCTAAGATTATTGATTCGTTTTCAATAGAATTGTTTATATTTTTTAATGATTTAGTATTACCTACAAAATCCTCAGGTTTTGTTCCAACAAAATCAAAATATGATTTAGGAATAGTAATTTTTTCAATTTGATTTTCTGTTTCTTGTTTTATTTCCGCTTTAGTATTTTCGTTGTTAGATTTTGGATTATTGGAACTACATCCAGTCAAAATCAATGCACTTAATAATAATGTCAGACCTAAAATTTTTTTCATATTCTTCTCCTTATAAAATGTAATTATTAAAATATTGCGTAAAGCGATTAAATTTCAAATTTTTTATAACACCTTCTTTCTACTAAAATAGTTTTACATCCATCTTAGCTTATATATCAAAAGATAACTGAATAATATGTATTAAAATATTATCTTAAGATATATTCTATATAATGATTATAAAAGATAATAAATACATTTACAATGCGAAAGTTTGCTTCGCAAATAAAATATTTTTCTATTCTATCTATATAATTTCATTTATAGATAGGAAGTGATGGATATTATACTGATTAAAAGACTTAATGACTTACGCGAAGAGAAAGACTTGAGCATAGCAGCATCAGCTAGGGAAATAGGTGTACCTGCAAGAAATTTACAATATTATTTCAATGGTACATATGATTTTCCACTTCCAATCTTGATAGACCTTGCTAATTATTTTGAAGTTCCACTTGATTATTTGGTAGGTCGTACTAATTTAAAGAGACTAAAATAGTAATAAAAAACTTGCTTCCAAAAATGGATCAGCAAGTTTTATTTTCATATTCTGCTAAAGAACAAATAAGATGATTTATGCATTTTAATGCTTTAACGAATTTCTTTTTAGCTAATAATTGATATGCACCACTCATTTTTATTTTAGCATATTGAGTTTTAATTATTCTTTCATTTGATAGCGGTGAGGATATTTTTTTAAATATAGTTAGCTCCTTTAGCTATCATTATTATATGAAAAGAATAATGATATATCAAATACCTATATTCAATGGATAGTTATGCTTTTTGAGTATAGTTAAAAAGTATTTTTCATCATACTTGGAAAGTATTGGACATAGAGATGGAAAGAAATTAAAATAAACCTATATGATAGGAGGTGTTTATTCATGATAGAAAAATTGAATGTTTATATACAGCCACTTCAATCATGGCGCACTATGCACATCTATTTACCTCAAAATTATCATAATAGTGATGAAAGATATCCTGTTATGTATATGTATGATGGACATAATCTTTTTAATGATCAGGATGCAACTTATGGAAAATCATGGGGACTAGGTGAGTTTTTAGATCGTTATGATAAGCCATTTATTATTGTAGGAATGGAATGTAATCATGAAGGAAATGAAAGATTAAATGAATATTGCCCATATGATGTTGAAAATGGATTTTTTGGTCCTATTACTGGAAAAGGTCAAATCTATATGGATTGGGTTGTGAATGAATTAAAACCGATGATCGATCAAAAATATCGGACAATACCATTTAGAGAGTGTACAGGTATTGGAGGAAGTTCTATGGGTGGATTAATGGCCTTTTATACTGTCATCCATTATAATCAACTCTTTTCTAAAGCAGCCTGTTTATCTCCGGCACTTTCTTTATGTATCCATCAACTGCAAGAAGAAATGAATCATCATGATTTGAATAAAGATACACGTGTTTATTGGAGTTTTGCAACAGGTGAAGTTTCCAATGTTCAATATTTCTTAAAAAACATTCAGTTATTTAATGACGAAATTGTCCGTCGCGAGGCTCAAAGTTATATACATATAGTGAGAAATGGTGGACATAATGAAGCAACTTGGGGAAAACAAAATCAATTGTACTTTGATGTGTTGTGGAAATAATTATGTGGAGCCTGTTGATTGGCTCCACATATTTTTTCTTTATAGCTATATGTTTTTATTGACTCAATTCTTGAATGGTGTCTTGAACAATATTTAAGAAATATTGAGATGCTCTTGTGAGAATCTGATATTTTTTCCATATAAAATAATAAGGAACTTCAATATGTGGAGAAAGTGGTCTAAAACAAAGTGAAGAATCTCCAGTTGTATTGATAAGTTTATCAAAACAAATAGCGTATCCGAGTCCATCTTCTACCATTAATGAAGCATTATACAACAAAGTATAGGATGAAATAATATGAAGATGTTCAATATCGTTATGTAACCATTCAACCAAATCTGATATCTGTTGTAGTTCTTTAGATACAATCAATGGTTTATCTCGAAGATCTTCAAATGTAATACTTTCTTTTTGAGCTAATGGATCATCTTTCAACATAAGGACACCCCAATGATGTGAAAGTGGCAATAACATATGATTGTAATCATTAATCTTAGAATTGGGTGTCAATAATGCAAAATCAATCAAACCATTATCTAATTTTTCTATCACATCTGGAGCATTACCACTATGTATATGAAATTGAATATCAGGATATTGGGCCTGTATCTTTTTGATAGCTTTGGTAATGATTTTTAAAGCATGAGATTCACCTGAACCAATATAGATTTCACCTTTTAAATGAGAATCAGTAGACATTATTTCCAGTTCCGTTTTATCTACCAGATTCACGATTTCTTCAGCACGTTGACGGAGTATCATGCCTTCTTCTGTTAATGTGATTTTTTTATGACTTCTTACAAATAAAGTTTTCCCTAGTTCATCTTCTAATTCTTTGATTTGACGAGATAAAGTGGGTTGTGTGATATGTAATTGTTGCGCTGCTCCTGATATTGTTTCTTCTCTGGCAATAGCTAGGAAATATTGTAAAACTCGTAATTCCATAATCGTTCACTCCTTTAGCTATATTATAACACTATATGCTTAGTAAGCATATAACTATATAAAATATAAGTATTTGTTATAGGGGAGAGGGAGTGATATGATACAAATAGGAAAAGAGGGAAAAAGAATGCGTCGAATACTTATTGTTGTTGGAAGTGGAAATATAAATGGACATACGGATCAGTTGGCTAGGGCTTTTGAAAAAGGAGCTATTCAGGCTGGGCATGAAGTGAAACGAATTGTATTATCAAAAAATTTACAGGGATGTCAAGGCTGTGGTGCTTGTCAGATCAATCAACATCACTGTGTCATTCAAGATAGTATGCAGGAATATTATGCCATGTTTGAATGGGCCGATACATTGGTACTGGCTTCACCCCTTTATTTTTGGTCTATTTCAGGAAGATTAAAGTGCTTTATTGATCGTTTATATGCGATTTCTCAAAACGATGAATATCCATATAAAGAAACATTCTTATTGATGAGTGCTGGGGATAATCATTTTTGGACTTTTGAACAGGCCTTATCTTTTTATTCTTTTTATACAAAGGCACTAGGCTGGAAAAGTTTAGGATCTGTTCTCGCTGGAGGTTGTCATGATGAATCACATCAACCCTATATTCCACCTTTAAAATTACAGGAAGCATATGAAAAAGGTTTATCTTTATAAAGGCGTTTTGATATAAACGTCTTTTCTTTTTATGATAAAATAAGAATAGAAGATTTACACAAATTTTACACAAGTCCTTTTTATGATAAAAGTAAAGAAGGTGGGAGTATGTATCAGGTATTGCTTATTGAAGATGATTTTGATATCAGGCATATCATTAAAACTTATTTTGAAAAGCGAGAAATCCAGATTATTGAAGCCTGTGATGGACATCAGGGATTATCACTTATGCATTCTCAAATTCAGCTTGTTTTATTAGATATTATGATGCCTGGTATTGATGGTTATGAAGTTTGTCAACAGATTCGCTATCAATATCAATGTCCTATTATTTTTATAAGTGCTTTAAGTGAGGAAGACAATCAGCTTCAAGCGTATCAGTTAGGTGGGGATGATTATATAACCAAACCATTTTTACCATCTATTTTGTATGCAAAATGCTTAGCTATCTGTAAAAGACAAGATCCACAAGTATCCAATATCAAAACTTTTCATCATTTACAAATTGATTATACCAATCACCAAGTTTACATTGATAGTCAACACATAGAATTCACCCATAAAGAATATTTATTATTAGAATATTTAACGAAAAATCCTTATCGTTTATTAGAAAGAGAACAAATTTTAGATGCTATATGGGGATATGATTACTATGGAGAAGCGAGAGCCGTAGATACATATATCAAGAAAGTAAGAAAAAAGTTGGGAAAATATCAATATTATATTCAAACAGTTTTTAAGGTTGGATATTTATTTAAGGATGGTGAAGAAAATGAAAACAAAGATTAGTGTTAAGATTTTTCTTTTGATCATGTTGGCTTTTATTATGATTTTAGCTGTATCTACCAAAATCAATATTCAAAATCGTATTGACTCTACAAATCATTATCTTCTTCAAAGTATCATTGATTTTGATGATCTTGATAATCTCCAACAACAATTAGGTATTGAATATAATCATTATCCTCAATATGATGAAGTGATTCAAAAAATAAATTCTATTGATTATATCAGTGAAAACAATAACCTATATCAATGTTTGATTCAACAAGATGATAAAGTTGTCAAATGGTTTTCTCTAAGTCCTTATTTAGATAATTATATTCATATCTATGATGATTCATCAATCTACATATCTATTGCCGATTTATCTTTGTCACAAAGACAAAGTTTAAAGACATATCTGATGCAAAAATTAACTGATTATAGTTATTCTATTCCTGGTGAGGCTGAAGTCAAATATGTGTTAGACGATGAACAATTGATTTATCTTCAATGGGGTGAAGACAGTTATGGTCAATTGGATCAGCATCAAATCCAATCAGCAAGTGTTAATCAGTTTTGTATAGATGGCGAAAAATCAATTCAAAGTCAATATGATTCTCAATTGTTTTTAAGCCAACAAAAAGATCTTGAACATGTCCTTCAACTTAAACACCATGGTTACATGACGGCCTATTATACAAGCTATCATGGACATTACTATTATATTGGTATGACAGGACTCACAGATTGGGAAGACCAAGACCAGGATTTATATGCAGTAGTTATTGGAATGGAAGACCAGGCGCATATTGATAGCCTTATGGCTCGACAGTATTTTGAAGAGAATTGGGGATTGTTTTTAGGAGCATTTTGTATTGTCATATGTATATCACTATTGGTGTCATGGACAATCAGCAGACCTATTCAAGCATTAGAAAAAGTAGCATTAAAAATTAAAAATAATCAATTTGATGAAGAAATCAATATCCGTTCTCATGATGAAATTGGTTCATTAGCAAAAAGTATTCAAAGTATGTCTTCTCAGTTAAAAAACACAATGGAACAGTTGAATCAGGAAATTGAACATGTTAAAAAGCTGGAAGGATTAAGAAAAGATTTTGTGAATCAGTTTACGCATGAAATGAAAACACCCCTAGGTATTATTAATGGTTATAGTGAATTAATTGAAGAAGCGACAAGTCAAGAAGAAAGAGAAAAATATTTATCAATCATTCATCGAGAAACAGAAAGACTCAATCAGCTGATTCAATCCATGTTGTCACTTTCAAGACTTGAAGCTGGAAAAGTAGAGATTCATCAAGAAGAATTTGATTTAGAAAATAGTGTAACGGAAATTGTTGATGAATATGAAGTCTTATTGATGAAAAAGCATATTCAAGTGGATATCAAAGTTCTACATCCTATGATTCAAGGTGATCGTAAGCTATTAGAAACAGTAATACATAATTTTTTATCCAATGCTTTAAAACATACTCCAGAACAAGGACATATTTATATAACGATTGATCACGGATTTTCTATCATCAATGAAGGTTCACATATTGATGAAGAACACTTATCAGATATCTGGTATACTTTTGTGACACATGATCATCAGGGGAGTGGTTTAGGTTTAGCTATATGTCAGGCTATTTTACAGCTTCATCATTATGATTATGGTGTTCAAAATGTTGAATCTGGTGTAGAGTTTTATTTTTCAGATTCAAAGTATGATTGTTGATAGTATATAAAAAGGAAACAAGAATATGCTTTTTACATATTCTCATTTCCTTTTTTCTTTTTCTTTTCAGGTAAGACTAAACTTAATAATAATGATACAACAAAGACTCCTGCAACTGCATTTCCATTAAAGATTTCTCCAACAACTGATGGGAAACATGTAAAGAAATTTCCTGAAGTTTGAGTGACACCAACCCCAATACAAAAGGCAAGTGAAACAATGATCATTGTACGTTCATCAAAAGTGTTATCTTTTAACATTTTAATACCTTCATACATGATAGAACCAAACATCATCACTGTACATCCACCTAAAACTGATTGAGGTAATGATTGAAAGAAAGCCCCTAGAGGTGGAAATAACGATGCTAGTATCAGGATTAAAGCTCCCATGAAAATAGTAAAACGGTTGATGACTTGTGTCATTGTGACTAAACCAACATTTTGACTAAAAGATGTTAAAGGGAGACAACCAAAACATCCAGAAATAGCACTTGAAAATCCATCTACAGCTAATGAACCTTGAAGTTCTTCCATTTGAATATCACGATTTAAAGCTCCTTTACAGACAGCAGTTGTTGCGCCAGTCGTTTCAGCAGCTGAAACTAAAAAGACAATTGCAATAGTGAAGAAAGCACCTAAATCAAAGACAGGCATATGTTCTGTAAAGAATACTAATTTTGGAATACTGAAATATCCAATTTGATGAATTGTTTCCGCAATATTAGAAAAGTCCACCATTGGCGCAATTCCTGTGACTGTCAAAATAACAGATAATAAATATCCAAAAATTAAACCAACAAGAATATTTAAATTTTTATAAATACCTTTTAAACGATAATGTGATATTAAACATACAATAAGCGTAAAAGTTCCAACAAGAAGATGGTACCAGGCACCAAAGTCTTCAACACCAGAACCACCACCCCAAGAATCCATTCCTACTGATAGCAGTGATAGCCCAATCGCAATCACGACACAAGCTGAAACAACAGGCGTTAAAAATCTTTTCCAGTATTTTGCACTTAATCCAACCAAGCCTTCAAAAATACCACCAAGAATAACAGCACCAATCATACCTTCATATCCTAAAGCAGGATTTGTTGATATGACTAATAAACTTCCTAAGAATGTAAAACTCACTCCCATGACAATAGGTAATTTAGAACCAATTTTCCAGACTGGATAGAGTTGCATACATGTTCCAATTCCAGCCGCAAACATAGCACACTGTAAAATAGAAGTAATTTCAGCTGATGTCAAATGCTCACCAGAACCTCTGACAACAGCTGCTCCACAGACAATAATAACAGGCGCAAGATTTGCGACAAACATAGCTAAAACATGTTGTAAACCAAAAGGAATAGCTTTTTTCAGTGGAACACGTCCATTAAGCTTATAAATATTTTCTTCACTTACAGTCGTTACCTTTTCTTCTTTATTCATTTTTCCTCTCCTCATATTTATTAAAACGTCTTGATTTTAACATAATTTGTCATAGAATGTCACGTTTTTTCTCAGGGCTTATTTATATTTTCGATTCCACTTCAATTCCACAAAAGTGTGTTAAGATGAAGTCGAGGTGAAAAAGATGTATAAAGTACTAATCATCGAAGATGAATTTCATATTCGTCAAATTATCAAAGATTATTTTTCATTAAAAGGCATTGAAGTCGTTGAAGCAACACAAGGCTATGAAGCATTAAGTATGATTAATGAGACGATTGATTTAATTTTACTAGATATTATGATGCCTGGTATTGATGGTTATGAAGTTTGTAAACAATTAAGATTAAAAACAAAAAGACCTGTTATCTTTATGAGTGCTTTATCACAAGAAGAAAATCAGCTAATGGCATATCAGTTAGGAGCGGATGATTATATCATCAAACCTTTTCAGTTATCATTATTACATGCTAAAGTGATTGCCATGATTAAACGTGATCAGAAAAAGGAAGAAGATATACTTTCTGTTGGACATCTTCAATTGGATCGTATCAATCGTATTCTAATCATAGATCAGCAACGAATCCCATTAGCACATAAAGAATATGAACTATTAGAATATTTATGTATGCATGTGAATCAGTTATTGACACGTCAACAGATTCTAGATCATATATGGGGATATGATTATTATGGAGATGGAAGAGCAGTTGATACATACATCAAGAAGTTACGTAAAAAACTAGGAGAATATGCCTGTTATATTCAAACTGTTATCAAAACAGGATATATGTTAAAGGTGGTGAACGTCAGTGAGAAAGATACTGAGATGGACTTTAGGTAAAAAGATTTTTATATTGATATTATTGTGTTTTAGCTTGATTCAAGTTTTGAATGTGACTCTTGATTTTCATCGAGAAAAATTTCATGCCTATTCTAAAATTAATAATATGTATAATGTCAATGAAATGTGTGAGCAGTTATCTGTGCTTTATAGTCAAAAATATGATGAGTTGAATCCTTCTTTTTATGAAGAAATATCACAGTCTTTAAAAACTGAAGATGGATATAAAATAGAATCAGTTTTTGTATTAAATCCAGATTTTGAAATGGTGTATAATCAGCGTGAACAAAACAAGACATATTTAACATTAAGAAATGAATATGAAGAATCTATAACAATTTTAATATTTGATTTGTCACAGATTTCATTGGATATGCAAAAACAAATGGAAAATATTCTTCGAGAACATGTTGATGATTATTTTTTGACTATAGATATTGCTTCTCCTACATATGATCTTGTGGGTAACAATGTTTCTATGACGATTGAAGATCTTTCTTATTTATCTATTAATGGCCAGATTTTCTTAGATCATAGACAAAATAATGAAAAGATTCACACAATGCATTTTGAATCATATGAAAGTGCGAATTGCTTTTTATCTGCCCAGGGATTTTATTTAGATGAATATGATAATTCTCATGAAGATAATTATCAAAAACATGATGCGTTTATTACTGATTGTGTATCTTCTATGCTCCCTCAACAGGGCGAAGGATTTTCATCAGGTGAAAGCAGCTTGGAGGAAAAAGATGGCACTTTATATTCTATTCATTGTAAACCATTAATCTCTAAAAATGCCAAACCAATTGAAAATAGCGAATTTGGAGATTATGATGTTCAAGATGTAGATGGTTATCTTGTTTTTTATACATATGACCTTAACGCGATTGGCAGAATTACACATCAAGTCATTTATTCTAAAATGATTATTTATATCATTTCCTTTATTGTTTGTATAATGATATCTTTATTGATTTCATATATATTGACAAGGCGTATTAAAAAGATGAGTCAAGCTACTTTATCCATTGCAAATAATGATTTTGATATTCATCTCAATGAAAAATCTAAAGATGAATTAGGTGTATTATCACATAATATTAATCAGATGAGTCAACAATTAAAAACAACAATTCAACAGTTAAATGATGAAATAGAATATGTAAAAAAATTAGAAGGTATGAGAAAAGAGTTCATTGCGAATTTTACTCATGAAATTAAAACGCCATTAAGTATTATTAATGGTTACATAGAATTAATTGAAGCAGGGAAAGATGATCTTAAGAAACAACAATATTTAAGTGCGATTCATCAAGAAATAGAGCATATTAATCAATTGATTATGGCTATGCTAGATTTATCAAGATTAGAATCTGGTCATGTTGAATTACATAAGGAAGATATTGATTTAGAGGATTTATTAATGTCAATTGTAGAAACATTTGCGCCTATTCTAAAAAAGAAACATATTCATGTTGTGATGGGAGATGAATTTCCACATATTCAAGGAGATTTCAAAGAACTCAAGATTGTTTTTCAAAACTTTATGAGTAATGCAATAAAACATACACCACAAAATGGACATATTTATATTAAGTATCATCAAGGTATTTTAAGTTTTGAAAATGAAGGAAAACATTTGAGTCATGAACAAAAAGAAACAATTTGGGATACTTATGTTTCAAGTGATCGTCAAGGAACTGGGTTAGGTCTTGCGATATGTCGTTCTATTTTAGAATTACATGGTTTCCAATATGATGTGTGTAATAGTGAAAAAGGCGTTGAATTTCAAATTCATATTCTATAATTATAAAGAAGGAAAAAGACTTCCTTCTTTTTTAATGAAAAGATGATAGACAAGTAGAACTCTTTTCACATCTTAGACTTGAAACGACAAGATATGTCAATTATAATGATAGAAAAGATGAGGTGCTTAGGATGAATAAAATTTTAGGGATGGTTATACCATATATCATCATTATAGGTGTTATTTTGATGCAAAGTGTTGTCATGGAAGAAATTATTGTGGCTATTGTTATAGGATTGTTAATTGGGTTAGAATTTTTAAGTTTAAAAAAAGCTGAAGGAACAGTGCTTATGAAATTTGGTAAGATTCTTACTATTTGTATTTTTGTAGTTGCTTTCTTATTAGGTCTATTTAATCAGCATTTAATGATTTTGCCTGATTTGACTCGTGTATTGGCTTTACTTATACCTATAGAGTGTATAAATCTTTATATGATTTATCAAAATCATCCTCGTTATACAATGACATATAAGTATTCATTTAGAAATAAAAGAAGAAGATATTTTTAAAGGGACTGTAACGAAATAAATATTCGTAAGGCCACCTAAAAAAGAAAACGACAATGATTATCTTTAATGATTATCATTGTCGTTTTTGGTATAATTAGATTATGGAATCTTCTAAT
>NZ_NFHI01000056.1:0-13536 GCF_002159255.1 Massilimicrobiota sp. An80 | reverse complement strand
AAAAAACAGTGTTAAAATCATAAATTTCAAATTCTGCATCTTTTTGGGTTAACATAGCCAAAAAAACAGTGTTAAAATCATAAATTTCAAATTCTGCATCTTTTTGGGTTAACATAGCCGTTTTTATGGAGTTAAAATCAATTACCAACATTTAACTGAAGTTAAATTTTTGATAAAAAATATGAAGTTCACAAAATGAAGATATAGATTTTCAGGAAATGAAAAAGGTAACGTTTTACTTTTGATGGAAAACTGATATAATAAAAAAGAAATGTAGGTGATAAAGATTGAATCTTAGTGTTGTGATAAATTTTATAAGATCAGCGATAGATTTGATTGCAGTATGGTTTATTTTATATTACTTAATTTCAATGTTTAAGACAAATATGAAAACCATGCAATTATTTAAAGGTGTTCTTTTTATTTTGATTGTCAAAGTATTAACAAGTTTGCTTGGATTAACGACACTTAATTATCTTGTTGATAGTATTATTAATTGGGGTGTATTAGCCATTATTATTATTTTTCAGCCAGAAATTAGAACTCTGCTGGAAAAGATGGGACAAACTAAATTAGAAGTTAAAAAAGAAATAAGTAATGATGAAAAGGAAAGACTGATGGATGAATTGGTAGATGCGATTTCGACTCTTGCAAAAGAGCAGACAGGAGCATTAATTACTTTTGAAAGAGGTCAATCCATGATTGATTATATCAATACAGGAACAAAGATCAATGCCGATATACGTAGTGAACTTTTTTTGACTATTTTCTGGGAAGGGACACCGCTTCATGATGGGGCAACAATTATTCAGGGGGATCGTGTAGCCTGTGCGGCAGCATTTTATCCACCGACAAATAAGGAACTCAGTCCTAAATATGGAGCACGTCATAGAGCAGCGATTGGAATTAGTGAAATTACTGATTCATTAACAGTTGTTGTCAGTGAAGAAACGGGAACCATTTCTTTTGCAACGAATGGTGAATTAAGAAAGATTCCTATTAAGGAATTAAGGGCATCATTAGTGAATGAATTGCAATGGTTTAAATCTAGTGATGAAGGAGGTCAAGCTCATGAGTCCTAGAAATCAAAAAAATAACAGACCTTTAAAAGATACAACAACTGACTTTTTCTTGAAAATTATTGAAAAAGAAAAAGACCAGACAAGTAAAGATACATCTAGTAAAGAAAGTGTCAATGAAAAAAAAGTGAAAGCTATTGATACAGGAGCACGCTTTTATAACTATATGAATCAGCTTTTAGATAAAATATTATCAAGTAAGGTCTCAATTACAATTTTATCTTTTGTTATGGCTGCAGTTTTATTTTATAGTGTATCAGGAAAAGATATTCTGACAAGTCCAACTTCAGGAGCAACATTAGAAAATGTTCCTGTTTATGTAGAAAATCTTGATGATTCTTTGGAAGCATCAGGCATACCTGAAAGTGTATCAGTTGTTTTGGTTGGACCATCGCTAGATATATATAAAACGAATTTTTCTAAAGATTATCAGGTTTATCTGGATTTGCAGGATTTAGATGAAGGAGATTATGTTTTGAATCTAAGAACACGTAATTTCCCTGAATCGTTACAGGTTGTATCCATTCCTAGTTCAATTAAGGTAACGCTTGCTAAAAAAGTAACGCGTACATTTGATTTAGGATATCGTTTTATTAATGAAGATCAACTGGATAGTAAATATTCGGTCAGTGTGAATCAAATGGATTTAGATACTGTAGAGTTACGAGCAAGTGAAGAAACTTTATCTAGAGTCGAAACGGTTGAGGCTTGCATTGATGTATCTGATAAGACTGAAGATTTTGAACAAAATGCAAGAATTAGAGCTTATGACAGTAATGGTGAAGAATTAAATGTAGAAATGAGTCCTGAGTCTGTCCACGTTACATGTCAGGTATCATCTTATAGTAAGACAGTTCCTATTCATGTTAATCTTGTAGGGAACCTGCCAACGGGATATCAGGTATCTCAGTATACACTGTCACAAAGTGAAGTTACAATTTTTGGATTAGAAGAACAATTAAATGAAATTCAACAGGTTGAAGTTGATGTTGATATCACAGATTTAAAATCAAGTACAACAATGACGAATCTTGCATTGAAAAAGATAGCAGGTATTAATAAATTTTCACAGGATGCAATTGATGTCAGTGTGGAAATTGAAAAAGTCATTACAAAAAAACTCGATAACATTCCTATTAAGGTGTTGAATAATTCGCGTGATTATAAGGTTTCGTTTGCTGGTCAAGGACAGAATGCTTCAGTATCAGTGACGGGAACCGAAGATAAAATCAATACTTTAAAAGTTGACAATATTCAAGCAACAATTGATATTGATGGTTTGGATGTTGGAACACATCAGGTGAATGTTAAAATAGCTGGTGATGATGAAACATTAACAATGAAATTATTATCATCATCTAAAGTTACAATTAATATAGAAAGGAATTAGAAAAATGGGAAAGTATTTTGGAACAGATGGATTTAGAGGAGAAGCAAATATAGATTTGACAGTAGAACATGCCTATCAGGTAGGAAGATATTTAGGATGGTATTTTTCACGTTCTCATCGAGCAAGAATTGTGATTGGAAAGGATACAAGAAGAAGTTCTTATATGTTTGAATATGCTCTTGTAGCTGGATTAACTGCAAGTGGAGCTGATGCATATTTATTACATGTGACAACAACACCTTCTGTTTCTTATGTAGTAAGAAGCGAAGAGTTTGATTGTGGAATCATGATTTCTGCTTCACACAATCCTTATTATGATAATGGTATTAAAATTATCAATGGAAAAGGACATAAATTAGAAGCAACAATAGAAAACCTCATCGAGCAATATATTGATGGTTTAGCAGATCCTATTCCATTTGCTACAAAAGATAAGATTGGACGTACAATTGATTATTCAATGGGAAGAAATCGTTACATTGGATATTTAATGAGTATTCCAACACGTGCTTTTAAAGATATCAAAGTTGGTCTTGATTGTGCCAATGGTTCATCAAGCGCCATAGCAAAAAGTGTTTTTGATGCTTTAGGTGCTCAAACACATGTGATTAATAATCAGCCTGATGGGTTGAATATCAATACAAATTGTGGTTCTACACATATTGAAGTTTTACAGAAATATGTGGTTGAAAATGGTTTGGATGTTGGTTTTGCCTATGATGGTGATGCGGATCGCTGTATTGCAGTAGATGAATTTGGACGTGTAGTCAATGGTGATTTGATATTATATGTTTGTGGTTTAGAAATGAAACAAAAAGGTGAACTTTTAAATAACACCATTGTTACAACAGTGATGAGTAATTTTGGATTATATAAATCATTGGATAAGGCTGGTATTCAATATGAAAAAACAGCTGTAGGTGATAAATATGTTTATGAAAATATGATGAAAAATGGACATTGTATTGGTGGAGAACAGTCTGGTCATATTATTTTCTCTAAACATGCAACAACAGGTGATGGTATTTTAACATCATTGAAAATCATGGAAACAATGGTTGAAAATAAGAAAACATTGGCTCAATTAACTGAACAGGTTGAAATTTATCCTCAATTATTAATTAATGTAAGAGTGAGTGATAAGGCTTTAGCTCAAAATGATCCTGATGTTCAAAAAGCAGTCAAAGAAGTTGAAGAAGCATTAGGTGATGAAGGAAGAATTTTAGTACGTGAAAGTGGAACTGAGCCAGTTGTAAGAGTCATGGTCGAAGCACAAAGTGATGAAATCTGTCATGAATATGTCTTGAAAGTTGTTAATACAATCAAAGCAAAAGGGTATGCTGTAGAAAAATAATATAATTTCACATATTATCACAAAATATTGCCATTTTATATGGCAATATTTTGTATATAATGGATGAAAGAGGTGAGGAATGTGAAATACCGTATTAATATCATAGATGATGAAAAAAATTTAAATGATCTTGTCAGAACTTATTTAGAAAAAGAAGGATATATTGTTTATTCTTTTTATACATATGAAGAAGCTTTTTTGCATAAAGATGATGATGTCCATTTATGGATTGTAGATATTATGTTAGATAAAAATAGTGGTTTTGATTTACTGAATGAAATCAAAGCTTGTAAGCCTGATATGCCTATTGTTTTTATGAGTGCCAGAGATCAGGAATTTGATCGTATTATTGGATTGGAAAAAGGCTGCGATGAATATATAACTAAGCCTTTTAATATTAAAGAATTGATTTTAAGAATACATAATGTCTTAAAACGTGTTTATAAGGATGATCCAGCCTTGATTAATATTGATGGATATGCCATTGATGAAGAAAAAAGAAAGGTTTTATTTCAAAATACTGAAATTGAATTAACGACAAAAGAATATGAGTTATTACTTTATTTTATTAAAAATAAAGGATTGGCTATTTCACGTGATCAGGTTTTATCTAAAGTTTGGGATGAAAACTATTTTGGTAGTGACCGAGTTGTAGATGATACATTGCGTCGTTTAAGAAAAAAGATGCCTGATTTAAATATTAAGACGATTTATGGATTTGGATATAGATTAGATTAATATGGAAAAAATAAAATCAAAATTATCTTTTTTTAAAAAATTATCGTTGGTTCAACAGTTGATTGTTGTATTATGTTTTGTTGGATTATTATTGGTTGCTGTATTAATGCCTATTGTTGATTATAATGTAACTTCAATTGTTGATAAGCAGATGTATGAACGTTTAACAATGTCTCAGTATTCTATCATATATAATAATATTATGCCCTATAAACAGGAAAAAGAGGTCTATCATATTATTTATGATACGTCCAATAATTCTTTTGTTCAATCAAATATAGGGAGTGTTCAGGTTGTTTATGATTTATACTCTTATCTCTTTAAAGATGATTTAGCTAAAATTGTCAATACAGATCAGGAAGTTTTAAAGAATAAAGGGGAGTATGATGAAAGTACATACTATTATATGATTACGAAAATCAATAATACTTCAAAATATTTGATTTCACTTGTGGATAGTGAATACTCTGTTTCCTTGATTACTTCATTACGTAATCAGATTATTTATATACAATATGGTTTCTTTATTATTTTTGCATTAGTGATGATTCTATGGGTTTTAACATTAATCAATCCTTTGAAAAAGATAAAAAATTATATTGATAATATTAAAGATAGAAAAGATAGTGATTTGATTATGAATCGTGAAGATGAGATTGGAATTGTTTCTAAGGCTTTGGTCGAAATGAAAGAAGATCTAGATAAACAGGAAAGTATTAAAGAAGAAATGATTCACAATATTTCTCATGATTTAAAAACACCTATCGCTCTTATTCAAACTTATGCACAAAGTATTAAAGATGATGTCTATCCTTATGGAGATAAAGATAGTTCTATTGATATTATTTTGGAAAATGCTGATCGTTTAGAACATAAAGTCAAATCATTTTTATATTTAAATCGTTTGGATTATTTGCAGGGTGAAGATAATGAAATAGGATCTTTTGCTATTCAAGATTTAATTGAAAAAATTGTTTTGCAGATGGATTTCATGAAGCCAGATTTACATTTAGAAACAGAATTAGAAGATGTTCAATTTGATGGTGATGAGGAACATTGGCGAGTGGCTATAGAAAATATTATTGAAAATGCTTCACGCTATGCAAAATCTGTTATTAAAATTACGCTTAAGGAAGATTATCTGGAAATATATAATGATGGTGAAAATATTGATGAAGCCACTTTACCATATTTGTTCGATCCATATGTTAAAGGAGTGAAAGGGCAATTTGGTTTAGGACTTTCTATTGTTAGTAAAATTTCTTCTATGTTCCAGTATTCTGTGACTGCAAAGAATCATGATGTTGGTGTAAGTTTTATCTTTCAAAAGAAAAAATAAAGCATATCAGTTATGACTGACATGCTTTTTTTGTTTATTGTTTGTTTTTTGGATCTTTAACTATTTCAGCAATAGATGTTACAGCACCAGCCATACCTTGTAAATCAGTTGGAATAATAATTTTTGTTGATTCTCCTTTAGCAAGGTTTTCTAATGCTTTAAATCCTTCTAATGTAATATAAGCTTGTTGAGGTTGAGAACTATTGATATATTCGATACCTTTAGCTTGAGCTTCATAAACAAGTCTTAATGCTTCAGCTTCACCTTCAGCACGAGCAATCTGTGCTTCTTTTTCTGCAGTGGCTTCAAGAATCATAGATTCTTTTTTACCTTCAGCAGTTAAAATAGCAGCAGTTTTTTTACCTTCAGCCTGTAAGATGGCTTCACGTCTTTCACGTTCTGCACGCATTTGTTTTTCCATAGCTTCTTGAATATCACGTGGAGGAATAATGTTTTTAACTTCAACACGATGAATTTTAATTCCCCAAGGATCTGTAGCTTCATCAAGAATAGAACGCATTCTTGAGTTGATAATATCTCTAGATGTTAATGTTTCGTCAAGTTCAAGATCACCAATAATATTACGAAGTGTTGTGGCAGTTAAGGTTTCAATAGCATTTAATGGTCTGACAACACCATAAGTAAATAATTTTGGATCTGTGATTTGAAAATAAACAACAGTGTCAATTTGCATTGTGACATTATCTTTTGTAATCACAGGTTGAGGAGCAAAATCTAATACTTGTTCTTTTAAAGAAACTTTATTTGCAATTCTATCAAGCAAAGGAATCATAATATGCAACCCAACTGTACATGTACGATTATAAGCTCCGATTCTTTCTACAACATATGCATAAGATTGAGGAATAATACGAATTGTTTTTGCGATAATGACAACAACTAATACAACTAATAAAATAATCCATAAATATCTAAAGATTCCATCTAACATGAAGTATCATCTCCTTTGTTTATTTTTTTTACGACAACATGTGAACCTTCAATTGAAATAACTTCAGCATAATCGCCAATTTGAATTGTTTCATTATTAAGGCTTGTTGCTGACCATAAGTTTCCCATGACTTTGACTTCACCTTTTTGATCAGCAGTAATTGTTTCAGTGACTAAACAATGTTTTCCAATCATACGATCAAGGTTTGTTTTGACAGTATTTCCACGTAAGTATTTTTTAGCCAGTGGTCTTGAGGCAACAATACAGACAATGGAAACAATCGCAAAAATAACAATTTGCAAAACTTCTCCAACACCAAAGAAATGACAGATTAATGCAGCAATGGCTCCAATCCCAAACCAGATACTGACCAAGTCAATTGTAATGGCTTCGACAATGACCGCAATGACAAGAATAATAGTCCATACAAGAGTAATTGACATAATCATTTCCCCTTTCTCTTATAGTTGAACAATCATAATAGAATGAACAATATCATATGTAGCCTTGTACTTATAACATTGCTGTTTTGAAAAATCTAGATCAAATTCCACACTGAGGTCTAATACAAATGATTTGTTAGAAATTCTTCCATAGCTTTTTCCTAGTGAAATACGATGTAATTGACTCTTTGGGTAAATATTTTCATCTATTTCCTGTTTGGTAACAGGTTTGATTCCAATTTGTCTAGCGGTTCTATCTATCCCTAAAAGAACATAATTCACGTCTTCAAAATGAACACAGGCTGCTTTGTTTAAAGTTAAATTTGTTTCATAAATAGTAACAGTCATTGTGGCTATATCATTTGTTGACCATTCAAAGTTCATTTATATCCTCCTCCTTAAATATATTATATTATTAAAATTATTTTTTTTCAACAAAATTAAAAAAAGATTTTAAATGTGTGAGTATACAATTTGGATAAGATAGTTTATAATACATGTAAAGGGAGAAAAGAATGAAAAAGAAAATATTATTTATATTATCAATGATGTTATTAATGGGGTGTCAATCAAGTCAACAACCCATCAATAAAATAACATTAACTCAACCAGCGACATTGCTCTATTTTTATATTGAAACATGTTCAGAATGTCAATCTTTCCAGGATGATGCTATTCCATATTTACAAGAAACATTTGGAGATTCATTAACAATTCAACAATATGATCTTGATGATGAAGCGACACAGGCTGTTTATGAAGATGTCATTACACAGCTTGATCAGTTTGACCAATCCCTTTATGGTATGGGGCCAATGTATGCCTTAGATGGTTATTTTGCGAAAGTTGGCTATACTTCTGGTGATGAAGAATTTTTAGTCAAAGATATTGATAACGCTATAAATGATAAAGCGTTAAGTGATGAATTAAGTGGACTACGTTTTCTTTATCAACAAGAATAATTGAAAAAGCTATTTCTTGTTTTATTGCTTTTTTTGAGTGGTTGTCAAAATCGACCACAATATTATTTATATGTTTATTATGCGAAAACATGTCCACATTGTCGTTCGTTTATTCAAGTTGTCATTCCTGAACTGGAAGAAGAATATGGTAGCCAAATGGATATTATCCAGCTGGATATTGATGAGGAATCATCAATCGAATCTTATGCGAAGACCTGTCATTTATTAGAAGATTATGTTGTGAATGATAACTCAGGTAGTGTGCCTTTTATTGTATTAGATGGTTATTTTGCATGGGTAGGTTATCAGATGGGCGAAGATCAGGAATTTTTAGAAATGGTTCGTCAGGCTATTGCTGGAGAAGAATTATCAGTTGATAATCATGAAATATATTTTTTTAAAGAAGGTCAGACATTTCACGAAGGAGGATGATGAAAAATGTCAACACCACATAACCAAGCACAAAAAGGAGAAATTGCGAAAACTGTTTTAATGCCAGGAGATCCGTTGCGCGCTAAATTTTTAGCAGAACATTATTTAGAAGATGTACATCAATTTAATACTGTAAGAAATATGTTTGGATATACCGGATTTTATCATGGTAAAAAAGTTTCTATTATGGGTTCTGGAATGGGACAACCATCTATAGGAATATATGCACATGAATTGTTTACGCAATATGATGTAGAAGCTATTATTCGTATTGGATCTTGCGGTTCTTTACAAAAAGATGTTCATTTAAGAGATATTATTATTGTACAAGGGTCTTGTACAGATAGTAATTTTGCTCATCAGTTTGAATTGCCAGGTACTTATTCTGCGATTAGTTCATATGATTTATTAGAAAAAGCTGTAGAACAGGCCAAATTGAAAGGTGCCAGCTATCATGTTGGGAATGTTATTGCATCTGATATTTTTTATCATGCTGATCAGGATTCAGGGAAAAAATGGGCATCTATGGGCTGCTTAGGTGTCGAAATGGAATCTTATGCTTTATTTGCAACAGCGGCTTATCTTGATAAAAAAGCATTGACATTACTTACTGTTTCTGACTCTTTAGTGACTCAGGAAGAAACAACTGCTCAAGAAAGAGAACAGACATTTACGACAATGATGGAAATAGCTTTGGAGATTGCTTAATGTTAAAGAAAGTTGCTTTATATGATTTTGATAATACAATTGCTTCAGGAGATACAATCGTTCGTTTATTGAAATATGATTTAAAGAAGCTTCCTGTACATTTTTTCTATTTTTTTAAAGTCGCATTTTATTACTTTTTATATTTATTACATATCAGTAGTTTTGAAAAAGCCAAATCTGCTTTATTATTTCCACTTGATCATATGGATAATTCACAATTAAAAACATTTTATGAAAATGAAGTGGTTCCAAGCTATTATCCACATATGATCGAACAAATGGAAAAAGAGCATCAACAAGGCTATATTGTGATTGTTTGTACAGCTTCTTGTGAAGTTTATATGAAATATCATCAGTTACCTGCTGATTATTTAATAGGAACTCGAACACTCACAAAAAATGGTCAACCAACAAGCACAGTTATTGGTAAAAATTGTAAAGGTGAAGGAAAAGTACCACGTATTCTTGAATGTTTAAAATCACAGAATATTGAAATTGATTTTGAAAACTCTATTGGTTATTCTGATTCTACTTCAGATTTACCTATGTTGGCTCTTGTTAAAAATAGAAAAAGAATTGCTTTAAAGACTGGTAAAATAAGTGATTTTTAAAAAAATCATCATATAAAAAAGACAGAACGTCTAGAAGTTATACTTCAAACGTTTTGTCTTTTCTTTATCGATCTAAATCAGTAAATAACAACATAATATTAATAATACCAGCAATTCCTACAATCATATAGATAATGGCACTTAAAAGCGCTTCGCCAAAAACAGCTTCTACAAGATTAAAATTAAAGAGGCCAATGAGTCCCCAGTTGATTGCACCAATAATGGTAAAAACTAAAGCAATTTTCTGTATCATATTCATTTTTTCTATCCTCCTAATGATATTATAACCAAACCTCATATCTTTATTCATAAAAACATTGACAAATCATAAGATGTGATGAGGAGGAATAATCATGAATAAAAAAATCATTGCTATTGCAGTGAGTGTGATTGTTGTGATTGTTATAGGTGTAAGCTGGTTTTTTTTGAAATCTACATCACTTAATGATTTGATTGAAGAAGCGAATCAATGTCAAAGTTATCAACTTGTAGGAAATATGGAGATGTTAGAGAATGATGAATTAAAATCTTATCAGGTCACATCAACTTATGCACGTATTGATAAAAAAGATTATTATAAAGTTGAGCTTTACGATAAATCATTAAATCAATCACAAGTAATTGTTAGAAATGATGAAGGTGTGTTTGTCTTAACGCCATCACTGAATCAGGCTTTTCAATTTCAAAGCGAATGGCCTCATAATTCACCTAAACCATACATCTATCAATCACTTGTATCATTTTTAAAAGATAATAAATCTGAAAAAGTCAAAGATGGATATCTGGTTCAAGGTGAAATGACTTATGAAAATGATGAACGTGTTAAAAGTCAGGAAGTGAAGTTTGATAAAACTTTAAAACCAGTATATATTAGTGTGTTTGATCAGGATGGAACAGAAGTTATTAAAGTTGAAGTCACATCTTTTGAAATGAATCAGGATATGAAAAAAGATAGCTTTTTACAAAACAATATCATTAAAGAAACAAAAACAGAATACACAGATAGTGTGGCAGCATCATTACCACTTTATCCAGTATCTTTAATGGGATCAACACTAGAAAATGAAAAGGTATCTACAATTGATGATGAAATTAATCATATTTTAAAATTTACTGGTGAAAAATCATTTACTATCGTTGAAAAAACATCAAAAGAAAATGATGATTTACAAATTGAAAGTATTGATGGCAAAATGATAGATATGATTGATGGAGTAGCTTTTGAAAATGATCAGCAAATGACATATATTTCATCAGGGGTTGTTTGTTCTCTTTATTCTAATGATTTAACATCACAAGAAAAACTCGCTGTTTTATCAAGTATGCAATCATCACAAGTGAAATAGGGGAAAACCCTATTTTTTCTTGAAAAAAAGAGTATGATGGATTATACTAAAACAATGAAAAGGGGTGAAAATGTGATACATTATCGTGATACCTATGCCTGCATTCGTCTAGATTATTTACAGGATAATGTTGAAACATTATATCAAAAAGTACGTAAACCGCTTATGGCCATCATTAAGGCTAACGCTTATGGACACGGTTATCAGCAGGTTGCCAATATTTTAAAGGATAATCCACATATTTCAATGTTTGGTGTTGCAACACTGAAAGAAGCTATTGATTTAAGAAAGATTGGAATTCAACAGGATATACTTGTTTTAGGAGCTATTCCTATTGAAGATTTGGATTTGGTTATTCATTATGATATTACTTTATCGTTATTTTCAAAGGAATATATGGCTGAAATTCAAAAGCTTTATCATCATCATAAACCTGTGAAAGTTCATATTAAAATAGATACTGGAATGAATCGTATTGGTTTGAAATCAAAAGCAGAATTTGAGGACATTTTGGCTTGTTGTCAAAATTCTATGTTTCAGGTTGATGGTGTTTTTACGCATTTTGCAACTGCTGATGATGAGATGCAAAATGATGCTTATGAACAGCAAATTCAGATGTTTTATGATATTATTGGTCAACATTCTTTTCGATATATCCATTGCCAAAATTCAGCTGCTATGATGTATCATCAAGATGACCGCTCTAATTTGGCACGTATTGGTATAGCTATGTATGGCGTTGATCCATCTGGTGAAGAATGTCAAGCACTCAAACAGGTGATGTCTTTATATACACGTGTTTCAATGATAAAACAGGTTAAGAAGGGTGAACGCATTGGCTATGGACTCACATATACAGCTTTAGAAGATGAGTATATAGCCACATTACCTATTGGATATGCCGATGGATTGATTCGTGCGAATCAGGGTAGAGAAGTTTATATAGAGGGACATTATTATCCAATTGTTGGTAGAGTTTGTATGGATCAAATGATGGTTAAGGTCGATCAGAATGTTCATTTACATGATCGTGTGGAAATTTTTGGTGAACATATAACACTGGCTCGTATGGCTAAGGAATTGTCAACAATCCCATATGAAATTGTGTGTTTAGTGAGTGAACGTGTTGAAAGAATTTATAAAAAATAAAAATTCCATTGAAAAATATGATGGAGTTAAGAATTTGATGATTTTTGAGGAGTATATAAATATGCTTCTCTTTTTTCTATATATGAGATAAGAGACAAAATATTTTTGTATGAAAAATAAAAGGTAAAAAGTCATATCTCAAGTTTGTCATTGTCATGGTCAATGAGAATATAATAATAAAAACCAGAAGAGAATATCACTTCTGGTTAAAATAGTGTCAACTTCATTTTATAATATTGTTTATTTTTTATTCGAAATTTTCTTTAACGAAATCATATAAAGAATAATATTGATTGTATCCTTCTTTTTTGGCAGTCATCTTTCCATCTTTAATAATAAGAGTTGCTGGATAAGTTACATTTGTATCAAATGTTTTTTCTACATAACTGTCAATATTATCAACTTCAGATGTATCTAGATAATAAAAAGGTGTAGAACGATTTTTGGTTGTATATGTCGTCATGATGTCTTGATAACTGACCATTGTGGAATCAGTTGAATCTCCTAATACAACGACAAAATCTTCTTTATCTTCTATCATTTGAGTTAATCGACTTTCTGATACTGTCTTATAATCTTTAAATGTTGCCTGACGATATATAAAGAGTCCTAAGAATATCAAAAGCACTAATCCAAAGACACTAATTTCTTTTGCAAACTTCTTTATAAAATTCATGTTTGATGCCTCCTAATGTTCATATTCTAACAAATTTCAGGACATATGACAATAAGAAGATTGTGTGAATGTTTGGGCTTGTTTCAAAGTCCTGTTTCTTTTATAATAAAAAAGACAAACTATTAAATGTCAATAATTAATTTAAAAAATTGATTTTAATAGTGTTTGTCCTGATTGAGAGGAGCAATCCGATGTTGTTTGATGTATTTAGTGGATTTTTGGGTGCACTAAAAACAACTTTTCAAAATATATATTTTGAAAGCTCTTACATTTTAGATTTTCTGCTTTTTTAAGCTATTGATTCGGTCGTTTCGTTTTTATAAACAAAGCGATGAATTTCACCATTGACATCAGAAT
>NZ_NFHI01000055.1:0-13596 GCF_002159255.1 Massilimicrobiota sp. An80 | reverse complement strand
CAAAGATAATAAAGGCAGCGGGTGTCGCCCCATTTCACTACGAATCAAGTCAGTACGAAGCCAAGCATAGTGCCATAACCAAGCAGGGATCGAGCTATTTAAGAAAGACGTTATATCAGATTATTGTGCCAGTCATCAGGTTCAACAAGGTCTTCAAGGATTACTATGACCTTAAACGCTCACAGGGAAAAAGTCATCGCTGTGCGCAGGGCCATTGCATCAGGAAGCTGTTGAGAGTCATCTATCATCTGGTAACGACAAATCAGCAGTTTGATGCATCTTTACTGAGATAGAAATAGAATGAAACCGTATTCAAAAAAGTCTATTCCATAGGCTGTTTTCGTCATGCCCAAAAATACAAATCATATTCACATTTCAAAGATCTTACATATTGATGAGCTACCATAATCAAATCATTTAACATTTTCAAACTTTTTCATCAAATGACTTGATTTTTATATAGTTAGCTCCTTTGAAATATTTTATAAATTCTTTTCATGAAAATCAATAAATAACTTGACTTTTCCTATGCTTTCTTTATAATTACAAATGCGGCTATATCTAGGATATAAGAGTCCTCGACCTATTTCTTGGACATAGCTAAGTCAAATAAAAGGAGGAATAAATAATGTTAACTAAAGAAGAAAAAACTGCTATTATGAAAGAATACGCAACTAAAGAAGGAGATACAGGTTCTCCAGAAGTACAAATCGCTGTATTAACTGCTGATATCAACAAATTAAATGAACACTTTAAAGTTCATAAAAAAGATTATCATTCAAACAGAGGTCTTTTAAAGAAAATCGGTAGAAGAAGAGATTTATTAAAATATTTAAAAAATAAAGATCTTGATAGATACACAGCATTAGTTGACAAATTAGGATTAAGAAGATAAGGATATTCGAAATGAATATCTTTTCTTTTTGTAAATAAAAATAACAGAAATATCATTTTCGATCATAAATTTTGTTAATCATGTAATCAAATGTTGAGCGTCTATGTTTTTTTGAAATCAATCATTTTATAATAAGTTCGTCAAATGAAGGAGGACGACAATATGAGTAAGGAAGATATTATTCAAGAAGCAAAAGGCGCTTATCAAAAGGTATTTAAAGATCAGGAAAAAAGAAATAGTCAGGATGAAGAAAATGAAGTTATTTTCAATCAGACTGAATTAAAAAAAGAAATTCAGGAAATGAAAGAAAAAGAAGAACAAAAACATAAAACTTTAGAAGCTTTACGTCATTGTATTCATGAAAAAGCTGAGGAATCTTATGAAAAGACATTTCATGAAAATACAAATAAACATATTCCATCTCATCAGAAGATGGACACACAAGAAATGTATGGACAACTTCAAAGTGAAAAAGAACGTCTGACGAAAATGGTTAAAGAAATGAAGGATAAGGAATTATCAAAGCATAAATAGTGAAAAGATGACTTCGGTCATCTTTTTTTATGGATATCTGTGTAAAATATGATAAAGAAATGATTTGTTATTACTGTAAAATATGCTATAATGACAAAGATAATGAATGAGGTGAAAAATATAATATGTCAAAACATGTAATGAGTTTAGAGTTTTATGGGAAAACAATAACTGTTGAAACAGGTGAACTTGCTAAGCAGGCTAATGGTTCCGTTTTAGTAAGATATGATGATACAGTGATTTTATCTACTGCAGTGGCTGGAAAAGAGCCTAAAGACGTAGACTTTTTTCCATTAACAGTAACATATGAAGAAAAATTATATTCAGTTGGGAAAATCCCAGGAGGATTTTTAAAGAGAGAAGGGCGTCCTAGTGAACATGGAACATTAACGGCACGTATGATTGATCGTCCTATTCGTCCATTATTTGCTGATGGATTTAGAAATGAAGTTCAAGTTGTGAATACTGTTTTATCAGTGGATCAGAATGCGTCACCAGAAATGGCAGCGATGCTTGGAGCATCACTAGCTTTATGTTTATCTGATATTCCATTCAATGGACCAATTGCAGGAGTAAATGTTGGTTTGATTGATGGACAGTTTACAATCAATGCTGGTCCTGAAGAGATGGAAAGAAGTTTAATTAATCTAGAAGTTGCTGGGACTAAAGAAGCTATTAACATGGTTGAAGCTGATGCTAAAGAAGTTGATGAAGAAACAATGTTAAATGCATTATTATTTGGTCATGAGGCTATTAAGCAGTTAATTGCTTTTGAAGAAGAAATTGTGGCTTTATATGGTAAGGAAAAAATTGAAATTCCTTTGTTTGAATTAGATGAAAATATTGTAAAAGAAGTAGAATCTTTAGCTAAAGAGAGAATGATTCAAGCAGTTTCTATTCCTGGTAAATTAGAAAGATATGGAGCTATTGATGAAATCAATGATGAAGTTGTCGCTTTATTTGAAGCTAGAGAATATGCTGATTCAAAAGAACAGGAAGCTGTTATTAAACAGGTTAAAATCGTTTTACATGATTTAGAAAAAGATGAAGTAAGAAGATTAATCACAGAAGATAAGATTCGACCTGATGGACGTAAAATTGATGAAGTTCGTCCATTGGATGCACAAGTTGATTTACTTCCTAGAGTACATGGTTCTGCTTTGTTTACACGTGGTGAAACACAAGTGCTTTCTGTATGTACATTAGGTGCTTTAGGAGAACATCAAAAAATTGATGGTTTAGGTTTAGAAGATCAAAAACGTTTTATGCATCACTATAATTTCCCACCATATTCTGTTGGTGAAACAGGTAGAATGGGTGCGCCTGGTCGTCGTGAAATTGGACACGGTGCTTTAGGTGAAAGAGCCTTAGCTCAGGTTATTCCAAGCGAAGAAGAATTCCCATATACAATTCGTGTTGTTTCTGAAGTTTTAGAATCTAATGGTTCTTCATCACAAGCTTCTATTTGTGCATCATCTATGGCATTAATGGCTGCTGGTGTTCCAATTAGTAATCCGGTTAGTGGTGTTGCAATGGGACTTGTGAAAAAAGGTGATGATTATACAATCTTAACAGATATTCAGGGAATGGAAGATCATTTAGGAGATATGGATTTTAAAGTCGCTGGAACAAAAAATGGTATCTGTGCTTTACAGATGGATATCAAGATTGATGGAATCACAAAAGAAATCTTACAAGAAGCCTTAGCGCAAGCGAAAGTAGGACGTCAGCAGATTATGGAATGTATGATGAATGCTATTAGTGAACCAAGAGATCATTTGAGTCCATATGCACCAAAAGTTTATATGATGAAAATTGAACCAGATCAAATTAAAGATGTTATTGGAACTGGTGGTAAAACAATTAATGAAATCATTGAAAAATCTAATGATGTTAAAATTGATATCGAACAAGATGGTCGTGTAACAATTTATCATTATGATCAGGAAGCTATTGAAACTGCTGCTAAACTTATTGAAAATATTGTAAGAAGAGCAGAAATTGGGGAAATTTATGATGGAAAAGTTGTTCGTGTTGAAGATAAATTTGCTTTTGTAGAATTATTTGAAGGAACAAATGGTTTCTTACATGTTGGAGATATTGCTCATGAACGTATCAATAAAGCTTCTGATGTTTTAAAAATAGGTGATATCATTAAAGTCAAAGTAACTAAGATTACTGATAAGGGTGTCAATGTTTCTCGTAAAGCATTGCTTCCTAAACCAATACATAAAGAAGAAAAGAAAGACCATGAGTAAAATTATTTTAGCAAGCACTTCTCCTAGGAGAAAAGAATTGCTTGAAAGAGAAGGCATTGACTTTAAAGTTGATGCTTCTTTTATTGATGAAACATTAGATGATTCATTACCTATTGAAAAACGTTTATGTGATTTAGCGATGCGTAAAGCATATCCTATTCATCAAAAATATCCTCACGATATTGTTATTGCGGCAGACACAGTGGTTTATTTTGATCATTGTGTCATTGGTAAACCAAATGATCGTCAGGAAGCTTATGAAATATTGATGCGTCTATCTCATCATCGTCATGATGTTTATACAGGAGTTGCCATATATATGGGAAATGATTTAAAAACATTTTGTGAAAAAACACAAGTCTTTTTTAAAGATATAACTGCGATGATTGATGATTATTTAGATTCCAATGAATGGATGGGAAAAGCAGGCGCTTATGGTATTCAGGGGAAAGCTAGTGTATTTGTTGATTATATTGTTGGTGATCGTGATAATGTCATTGGTTTACCTATAACAAAAGTTAAAGAATGTTTAAAACAATGAAAACATCTTTAACTTCTTATTTTATACGAAATTTTGTAAACGTATTCATTTTTTGTTGTTTTCTGTGATGATTTTTATTATAATGAAGAATGGAAAATAAATGTGGAGGATAATGATATGGAAAAGAAAGTGAAAAGAATAGCATTACTTTCTGGTGGTGGTGACTGTCCAGGATTAAATGCAGTAATTAGAACAATTACAAAAACAGCTATTCATAAATATGGATGGGAAGTTATAGGTTATGTTTATGGATACCGTGGTTTATATAACAATAACTATATTGAATTAACAGAAGAAAAAGTTGAAAACATCTATAAGGAAGGTGGAACTATTTTATATAGTTCTAATAAAGATAATCTTTTTGACTATTTGGTAGATGATGGAAAAGGTGGAAAAGTTAAAAAAGATGTCAGTGATGTTGGTGTAGAAAACTTGAAAAAAGCGGGTGTTGATGTTCTTGTTGTTTTAGGTGGAGATGGAACGCTAACAAGTGCTAGAGATTTTTCAAGAAAAGGTGTTAATGTTATTGGAGTTCCTAAAACTATGGATAATGATTTATCTAGTACAGACCTTACATATGGTTTCATCAGTGCAATGAGTGTAGGAACTGAATTTATTGATCGTTTACAGACAACTGCTAAATCTCATCATCGTGTTATTTGCTGTGAATTAATGGGAAGAGATGCAGGTTGGATTGCTTTATATGCAGGACTTGCTGGAAATGCTGGTGTTTGTTTAATTCCAGAAATTCCATTTACGATTGAAAATATTGCTAAACATATTGCTAAACGTGATGAACAGGGATTGCCTTATACTGTTATTGCAGTAGCTGAAGGAGCAAAATATGCTGATGGTACAAAAGTCATTGGTAAAATTGTAGAAGATTCACCTGATCCAGTACGTTATAGTGGTTTGGCTGCAAAAGTAGCGGATGATTTAGAAAAAGTGATTCCAAATCATGAAGTACGTTCTGTTAATCCAGGACATATTATCCGTGGTGGAGATATTACTCCTTATGATCGTATTTTATCTATTCGTTTTGGAGTTAAAGCATGTGAATTGATTGATGAAGGACTATTTGGTAATGTTGTGACTCTTCATGGAGAAAATATGGATTATACATCATTAGAAGAAGTTATTGGTGATGCTAAATTCGGTAAACAAAAACGTGTCGATCCAAATGGTGAATTGGTTCGTGCTGCTAAAGCTGTAGGTGTTTGCTTTGGTGATGAATAACATAAGGGCTGTTATACATGTTTGTGTATAACAGTTTTTTGTAGAATGATAAAATATGTAAAAATAATTTGCTTAAATATTTAAATTTTGATAGAATATCTCGTACAAGTCAAAAGGAGGGATAAAATTGATTGAAGAGTTGATTGAAAATGGTGAATATCTTCAAGCTTTAAATCAGCTTCATGATATGAATGATGAAAAAACAAGATATTTAAGACTCGTTTGTTTCATCGGGTTGGGTGAATTTGAAAAAGCAAAATATGAAGGCGCTCATGCAAAGGCTTTGGCCAAAGAAACATATTATGATGTTATATCTATGTACATCATGGCATTAAAAGAATTGGGTGACTATGAAGAAGCAATAGATTTATTAATTGAAGAATTGTCTATGCCTTATATACCTTATCAATATGAAACTTTGTTTAATACGGCTTATGACGAAATTTTACTTGAAAAACAGGAAGCCCGATATGAAGTTGAAAATAAAAATCAAATTTTTTCAATAGAAGAAATTAATCAATTGTTAAATAAAAAAGATTGTAATGAAGATTTGTTGTATATGGCACTTGATCAATTACAGCAATTAAATGTTCGTATGATTATTCCTACAATTAAAACTTATTTGATGGATCCAAATAAACATTTTTTTGCAAAGACTTTATTGATGGAAATTATGATTGATCAGCAGGTTGATGAAGAAATGGAAGTTGAGAAGTTTGGTCAGATTTATAGTTTTAATCCAAGCTATATGCCAATGGTATTAGAACAGCTTGCCTATACAGGTATTTTAAAGTATCTTGAAAATGCATTAGAAAGTGATAATCCATCACTTTTTGAACAGTGTCAGGAATATTTGGAATATTTACTGTATTCTTTCTATCCACAAGAAATTGATGAAATGGATTATAATGTCTGGGCTGCCTCAATTCATTATTATGTGGCAACATTACTCTCTATAGATGTTGACTTGTCAGAATTAGAAATTTTATATTATTGTGATTTAGAAGCAATTGAGGAACAAATTTTAGCACTCAAACAAGTTGAGTGTTAAAATAGTTGCATTATGTGATTGTTTCATGTATAATAAGCGTGTTGAAATAATGGAGGAAGTATAAATGGAAACAGTTTGTAATAAACTTGAAAAATCTATGGTGGAAGTTAAAGTGACTTTCACAACTGAAGAATGGAAAAAAGCTCAAGAAAAAGCATTAGACAAATTAGCAAAACAAGTTAAGATTGATGGTTTTAGAAAAGGTCATGTACCTAAACAAATGGTCAAAGCAAGACTTGGAAAAGGAACTATTTTAGAAGAAGCAACTGATATGATTTTACAACAAAATTATTCAGGTATTTTATTGGATAATGATATTCGTCCAGTAGGGCAACCTGAAGTGAAAATTGATGAAATTTCAGAAGATGTTCTTAAATTAACTGTAACTGCACCAGTTGCTCCAGAAGTACAATTAGGTCAGTACAAAGGTTTAGAAGTGAAAAAGACACAAGTTAAAGTTACAAAGAAAGAAATTGAAGCTGAATTAAAGAATTATCAAAATCAATTTGCTGAATTAGTTATAAAAGAAGATGGTCAAGTTGAAAACGGTGATACAGCTGTTATTGACTTTGAAGGATTTAAAGATGGTGTTGCTTTCGAAGGTGGAAAAGGTGAAAACCATCCATTAGAAATTGGTTCAGGATCATTCATTCCTGGTTTCGAAGAACAATTAATTGGTATGGGTGTTGGTGAAGAAAAAGAAATTGAAGTCACTTTCCCAGAAAATTATCAGGCTGCTGATTTAGCTGGACAAAAAGCAACTTTCAAAGTTAAAGTTCATGAAATTAAATCAAAAGTTTTACCTGAAATTGATGATGAATTAGCAAAAGATGTTAATGTTGATGGTATTGAAACTTTAGCTGATTTAGAAACTTACACAAAAGAACAAATCAAAAACAGAAAGCAAAATGAAGCTGAAGCAAAATTCAGTGATGATATTTTCAATGCCGTTATTGAAAATACACCACTTGAAGTTCCTGATGCAATGATTGAAACAGAACTTCAACAAATGTTAAGAGAAGTTGAACAAAATTTATCTCAACAAGGTTTAACAATGGATTTATTCCAACAATTAACTGGTAAAACTCTTGATGATATGAAAGCTGAAATGAGAGAACAAGCTGAAAAACGTGTGAAATTTAATTTGATTTTATCTGAAATTGTTAAAGCTGAAAATATCGAAGTAAGCGATGATGAAGTTGATGACGAAATCAAAGAAATTGCAACTTACTATGGAAGAGAATTCGACGAAGTGAAAAAACTCTTTGAAGGACAGTTAGGACAAATTAGAAATGATTTAGCTACTCGTAAAGCTGTTCAATTGATTAAAGATAATGTAAAATAAGACGCTTCAAGCGTCTTGTTTTATTAAAACAAATGAATAGACAAGTGACTCATTATTATATATAATAATGAAAATACAAAGGAGGTCATGAATTATGGATGAATTAGATATTGTCGTTGATTTGCCTGTCATTTGTACTAGAGGGATGGTTGTTTTTCCCTCTCATGAAATTTCTTTAGATGTAGGAAGAAGTTTTAGCCTTAAAGCAATTGAATTAAGTGTGAATGAATTTGATGAAAACGTTGTTTTTATTTCTCAAACAAATCCACTTGATGAAAATACAGATTTTGATCATGTTTATCATTATGGAACATTATGCAAAATTAAAAGAAGAATCAAAAGAGATAATCATGGAACAATCAAATTGACTGTTGAAGGTCAAAAAAGAATAGAAATTTTAAATCTTGAAGAAAGAGATGGTTGTCTTTTTGCAAAAACAAAATATCTTGAAGATATTCATGGTGACCGTGCTGAAGAAATTGCGTTAGTTAGAAAATTAACAGATCAGATGCAGACAATGCATAAAAATCTTCAGGTTTTCCCTCGTGAAGTTTTTGCGAGTTTGTCACAGGGCATGAGTGCAAGTGCATTAGCTGATACAATAGGACAATATATTAATGTCGAATTAAAAACAAAACAAGCTATTTTAGCTGAATGTGATATTAATAAACGTTTATTATTAGTTCTTGCAAGCATGGAAGAAGAAAAGACAATTAATGAAATAGAAGAAAAAATTAATCTTAAAGTCAAAGAAAGTATTGATGAAAATCAAAGAGAATATTATTTAAGAGAAAAATTACGTGCAATTAAAGAAGAACTTGGTGATACACCTAGTAAAGAAGATGATACAGATTATATTCGTGAAGAAATTCAATCAAAACCTTATCCTCAACATATCAAAGATAAGATTGAAGAAGAATTAAAACGATATGATATGATGCCACCTGCTTCTTCTGAAGCCAATGTTGTGAGAACTTATATTGATTGGGTTATGAAAACACCTTGGTATCAAGAAACTGAAGATACACAAGATATCAATGAAGTAGAAAGAATTCTTGATGAAGATCATTTTGGATTAGAAAAACCAAAAGAAAGAATTGTGGAACACTTAGCTGTTAAACAAATGACTCAGTCTTTAAATGCCCCAATTATTTGTTTGGTTGGTCCTCCAGGAGTAGGGAAAACTTCTATTTCTAAATCTATTGCAAGAGCATTAGGTAGAAAATTTGTAAAAGCTTCATTAGGTGGAGTAAGAGATGAAGCTGAAATTAGAGGACATCGTAGAACTTATTTAGGTTCTATGCCAGGAAGAATTATTCAAGGAATGAAAAAAGCAGGTGTTGTGAACCCAGTTTTCTTATTAGATGAAATTGATAAAATGTCTAGTGATTATAAAGGTGATCCGACAAGTGCAATGCTTGAAGTTCTTGATCCAGAACAAAACCAATTCTTCTCTGATAATTATTTAGAAGAACCTTATGATTTATCAAAAGTTTTATTCATCGCAACTGCAAATGATCTTGGAAGTATTCCTGATCCATTAAGAGATAGACTTGAAATCATTGAGATATCTTCATATACAGAACAAGAAAAATTAGAAATTGCTAAAAGACATTTATTGAAAAAAGAATGTAAAGTCCATGGTTTAAAAGACGAACAGCTTCATATATCAGATGATGCATTCATGTATGTGATTCGTCATTATACACGTGAAGCAGGAGTTAGACAATTAGAACGTTTAATTGCTAAAATCTGTCGAAAAGCTGTTTTGAAAATTTTAAAAGATCAGTCTTTAATGCTTACATTAAATGTTGAAGATTTAGAAGAATATCTTGGTAAAGCACCATTTGAACATACTAAAAAATTAGATAAGCCACAAGTAGGTGTTGTTACTGGAATGGCATATACGCAATATGGTGGAGATATTTTACCAATTGAAGTTAATCATTTTGCTGGTAGTGGTAAATTTATTATTACTGGACAGCTTGGTGATGTTATGAAAGAATCTGCTTCTATTGCATTAGATTACATGAAAGCAAATTCTCAAAAATATGGATTAGAAAACATTGCTTTTGATAAGCAAGATATTCATATCCATGTTCCAGAGGGAGCAGTCAAAAAAGATGGACCAAGTGCTGGTGTGACTTTAACAACAGCAATCTTATCTGCTTTTAGCAATCGTCCTGTTCGTGATGACGTTGCTATGACAGGTGAAATTACATTAAGAGGACAAGTATTACCAATTGGTGGACTTAAAGAAAAATCAATTTCTGCACATCGTAGTGGTATTCGTACAATCATTATTCCTAAAGATAATGAAAAGGATATTGATGATATTCCTGAATCAGTTCAAAATGATTTGAATATTATATTAGCAGATAATATTGATACTGTTTTAGAAAATGCTTTAGTGAAACAATAAAGCTGCTGATTGAATCAGTAGCTTTTTTTGAAAGGAGAAAGATATGTATAAGGTAAACAAAGCACAGTTTTTGCTCTGTGCAGCATGGAAATCACAATGGCCAGATCATCAATTACCAGAAGTTTGTTTAGCCGGACGCAGTAATGTCGGTAAATCAAGCTTAATTAATACATTGACGAATCATCAAAAATTAGCAAAAGTTTCTTCAACACCGGGTAAAACACGTACTTTAAATTTCTTTAATATTAATGATGAAATCTGTTTGGTAGATGTTCCTGGTTATGGCTATGCGAAAGTCAGTGATGCTATAAAAGAAAGCTTTGCGGATATGATTGATACATATTTAAGAGAACGTGATTTGTTAAAAGGCTTAATTTTAATTGTGGATTATCGACATAAGCCGACTCATGATGATGTTCAAATGTATCAGTATGCTAAGTATTATCAGATTCCTGTTATTGTTGTGGCAACAAAAGAAGATAAATTAAAACGAAATGATTTAAAGAAAAATGAAAAACGTATTAAAGAAACTTTGGATTTTCAAGAAGGGGATCTGTTTGTTCGTTTTTCAAGTCTAAATAAAGTTGGAATTGACGAATTATGGCAAGCTATTTTTCAACTATGTGAACTCTAAAAATATTGATTGAAAATAATTATTTTAAAATTAAGTGGTGAAAGAGGCAAGGAATAAACTTTACACAATAATACCTATTTTTTCATATGCTATAACAAATAATCTCGCTCTTAACAAATCTTTTCATTTTTTGTATAATAGATATAGGGAGGGGGAAGAAAAATGATACGTATTATGTTATGCTGTGCTTCTGGTATGTCTACAAGTTTACTTGTTGAAAAGATGAAGAAAGCAGCTTTAGAACAAGGTATAGAGGCAGAAATTTGGGCTGTTGGTGCTAATGAGGTGAAAGCTAATGCCAATCGAACAGATATTATTTTATTAGGACCTCAAGTACGTTATGCTCAACGTAAAATTGAATCTGAAGCACCTGGGGTTCCAGTTGCTCATATAGATATGAAAGATTATGGAATGATGAATGGTCAATCTGTTTTAAAGCAGGCATTAGCAATACTTGAAAAAAATCAATAATGAAGTAGAGACAAAAGCTCTACTTTTTTTATTGTCAATGTTTCTCTTATTCATATTCTTCAATCTTATGCATACAGTTTGATAGGAGGGATTGTATGCAAAAGATATATTTTAAAAAAATGGTTGATTTGAATCATCAACTTCATGAATTAATTTCGATATCTGTTGATGAATCTATTCGTTATAAGATGGAAACAAATGGAATGCGTGCGGTTGGTAGTATTATGATTAATGGTGAATATAAAGATACACAGGAAAAACATCAATTTCATGAAACGATAGATTTAGATATTTTCGCATTATTTGAAAAGATTACAGATAAAAGAGATTTTCATGTGAAAGTAGAGGATTTTGATTATCATCTTGTTGATGGTAATTTGTCATTGGTTATACAGGCTTATGTATATGGGGTATTGGATGATGAAGATCGTGTTGTTGATACAGTGACGAGAAATGAAGAAGCGGATCCTGCAGAAGAGATTGAGAAGCTTTTACGTGAAGAAGAAAAAATTGTGGATGTTATTCCTGAAACAAAGGAAGTGACAATTCAACAGACAAGGCCATTGGAAGATAAACAAGTTGATATGCCTGTTCAAGAAAGTGAAGATGTCAATAATGATGAAGATTTAGGCACATATTATTTTTATGTTGTTCAAGACGGTGATAGCTATGAAACTATTGCTAGACATTATAAAGTAGATGAATATGCTCTTAAGCAGTACAATCATGAGCGTTCTTTAACCCAGGGAACAATCGTTATTATTCCATATATGATATGAAGGAAATTATTTTAAAAAACTATGGACTTCATGTTATTGGTGAAATTAAGTTAAGTTCACATGTTTTTAAATTAAAATGTGAAGAAGGATACTATGTTGCAAAAATCACATCACAGAAATCATTACAGAATATGTATGATTCTATTGAAACATTGAATTTATCCTGTTTTGTTCATATCATACCGAATGATCATCATGAATATCTGACTTCCTATCAGCAACAATATCTTTATCTTATGCCGTTTATTGAAAGTGGTTCACAACATCTTAAGGAAATGAAAATTCAATTTTATTTTGAAACACTGGCTTATCTCCATGGTCATAGTTTTTATGATATGAAAGTCAATCAGCAATATTTCCATACACTTGAAAATGATGTTTTAAAAGTGATTCAGGAACGTATGGCTTATTATGAACAGATGATTACCAATTATGAAAATGAGCTTTACCGTTCACCTAGTCAATGGCTGCTTGTTATGAATTATTATCGTATCTATGATGCATTATGTTTAGCACGTCAATATTTATCACAGTATATGAATTGTGTTCAAAATTGTCGATCTATTCGTATTTGTATCACATATAAAAATTTTGATTATCAACATATTTCACTGAAATCTAAATGTTTAATATCACTTGATTATCTGGAAATGGATTTACCCATTTATGATATATTTGATATGTATCAAAAAATACCAGATATTCTTTTTGATTTGGATTGTTTGAGTCAATCCTATTTGAAAAAGTTTGAATTAAGAGAAGAAGAAAAATTATTACTTTGCTGTTTAATGAATATTGTGCCTATTATTCAATTAGAACATGACGAAATTGATAACATTATTAAGCTTTCACGCTTATTATATTATTTAGATTCAATTCATGATTTTATTACACAGTTATAATTGACTTTGATAGTCAGGTTTGTTAGAATATAATAGACGTTGAAGAGGAGGAGTACATTTTGTATTCTTAAAGAGAATCTCTGGTTGGTGTGAAGAGATAGAAGAAGAAATGGAAGGTAGCCTTGGAGTTTGTTTTCTGAATATTGAAGTAGGTAAACACGTATAACTGCGTTAAGGTTTATGAGGTATACAGATTGTATATGAATTAAGGTGGTACCACGAACATTCGTCCTTATGCGAATGTTCTTTTTTATTAAAGGAGCTAACTATATAAAATTCAAGTCATTTGATGAAAAAGTTTGAAAATGTTAAATGATTTGATTATGCTAGCTAATCAATATGTAAGATCTTTGAAATGTGAATAAGATTTGTGTTTTTGGGTATGACGAAAACAGCCTATGGAATAGACTTTTTTGAATACGGTTTCATTTTCTTTCTATCTCAGTAACGATGCATCAAACTGCTGATTTGTCGTTACCAGATGATAGATGACCCTCAACAGCTTCCTGATGCAATGGCCCTGCGCAC
>NZ_NFHI01000054.1:0-14430 GCF_002159255.1 Massilimicrobiota sp. An80 | reverse complement strand
TCATCAAACCTCCAATAAAAAGTGAGGTTTATAGTATAACAGGATTATTTGATAATGTCCCAACATGTTGGGACATTATCAATCTTGATACATTGAGACATTATCATATTTGAATCAGAGAAGTTAAATTTATTGATGAATAAAACTTGTATTTTTGTAACTTTTTATATACAATAGTAGTAAGAAGAGAGGTAATGTTATGGCACATAATGAATACTATACTTATACACAAGGACGTGTTAATGGAAAGATTTTGATGAATGTTCAAGTGTTTGATGAAATTACAAAGAGAACTGTCAATGAAATGAAAAATGTTTCTTTAGATACATCTAAGGGAATGCAGATTCCCGGTACAAAAAAAGTAGTAAACTGCTCAATAAAAGATAATGAAGTTTATATATGTATCCATGTTCGTATTAAATATGGTGTTAATATTTCATCAATAACAAAAGAAATTCAGGAGAAAATAGCAGTTGCTGTTAAACAAATGACTGATGTTGACGTACAACACATTAATATTGAAGTTGATAATATCGAGTTTGATTAAAGTAAGAAAATGATTTCTTACTTTTCTTTTGTTTATTTTTATATATAATTGTGGTAAAATGTAATATATTTGAAAATTGTGGAGGCAACTTAATTATATGGAAAAAACACATAGAAAAATAGCGAGAGAACAAGCTACGATTTGTATTTATCAAAATTTATTAGTAGGAACTTCTCTTGATGAAATGCGTACTTATATATCAGAAAATGAAAAGTTATCAACAAGCGAAGATTCGTTAAAATTTGCGTTGTGGTTAGTAGAAACAACATTACAGAATAAAGAATCTTATCAAAAATTATTAGAAAAACATTTAAAGAAAGGTTGGACTTTTGAACGTTTAAGCGTTATGGAAAGAGCCATCTTATTAATTGCGGCTTGTGAATTGTTGGAATCCGATCTTCCTAAAACAATTGTGATTAATGAAGCTGTTGTTAATGCTAAGAAGTTCTGTGATGATGAATCTTATAAATTCATTAATGGTATTTTAGGACATATTGCTTAATGGATGCAAAAAAATATATTAGTGTACATACATTAAATAAATATATAAAAGCAAGATTTGATCAGGATGCTTCTTTGCATAATGTCTATATTACTGGTGAAATTTCAAATTATAGACCACATCCTAGTGGTCATCTTTATTTCACTTTAAAAGATGATCATTCAAGAATTTCAGCAGTTATGTTTTCTTCGGCAGCAAAAAAACTTCAATTTCAATTGGAAAATGGAATGAAAGTGTATATACGAGCCCGTGTTTCGGTTTATGAAGTCACTGGTGAATATCAGTTATATGTACAATCAATTGAACAGGATGGCCTAGGAAAGTTATATCTAGCATTTGAAGATTTGAAAAAGAAATTAGCAAAAGAAGGCTTATTTGATGAAAAGTATAAAAAGCCTATACCTCGTTTTCCTAAATCTATCGCTATTTTAGCAGCTAAAAGTGGAGATGCTGTTCATGATTTTATTGAAATTGCACATTCACGTTTCCCTTTTGTAAGATTGATTTTTTTCCCAATTCCAGTCCAAGGGAAAAATGCATATTTAAAAATTATTGAAACTTTACAAAATGTAGATCGCATTGGTTTTGATTTGATTGTGATAACACGTGGTGGTGGTACAATTGAGAATTTGTGGAACTTTAACGAAGAAGCTTTAGCCCGTGTTATTTTTCAATGCCAGACGCCTATTATTAGTGCCGTTGGACATGAATTAGATTTTACAATATGCGATTTTGTCAGTGATTTGCGTTGTCCAACTCCAACAGCAGCAGCTGTAAGCGCTACGCCTGATCAGGAAGAATTAAAAAAACATTTGAATGGATTAACCCAACAATTGGTGCATGATATGAACCACTATCTTCAAAATTGTCAACAAACATTAAATAGATTAAAAAATTCTTATTTTTTAACAACACCAGAAGCTCTTTATTCACAAGAGATATTACGTCTAACACATTTACAAGATCAGTTCTCTTATCAGTTTAAGTTATTAAATATGAAAGTTGAACAACAGCTTTTACATCATCAAAAACAGTTAAAGCAAAAAATGGATCAAAATATACAAAAACAAAACTATAAAATCCAACAATTGATTATCCAACTTGATGCTTTAAGCCCTTTAAAAGTTATGCAGAGAGGTTATACTTTAATAAAGAAGGATGATCAATTTATAAAATCTCAAAATGATGTAAAAACAGACGATCTTATTGATATACAATTTTATGATGGTATGAGAAAAGCACAAATAAAGTAGGTGAGAAAATGGAAGCAATGACATACGAAGAAGCTATAAAGCGCTTAGAAGAAATTGTAAGCTTACTTGAAAATAATGAAATTGCATTAGAAGATAGCATAGCTTTATTTCAAGAAGGTATTAATCTTTCTAAATATTGTGATGAAAAACTAAAAAATATTCAAGAAAAAGTCGCACAAATATATGAAGATGGAAAGCTCAAAGAATTTAAGAATGGGGAATAATACAATGGATACAATGAAAGAAGAAATTAACCAACGTTTAGTGAAATTATGTGAACCATTGAAAGATGGAAGAGTCAAGGATGCAATGTTATATTCCTTATTGGCACCTGGTAAACGTTTGCGTCCAATTTTATTTTTAACAGTGCTAAGAGCTTATCAATTTGATTACCATCAATATTTAGATGTTGCATGTGCAATTGAGATGATTCATACTTATTCACTTATTCATGATGATTTACCTGGTATGGATAATGATGATTTAAGAAGAGGAAGAAAAACGTGTCATAAAGAATTTGATGAAGCTACAGCTATTTTGGCTGGAGATGCTTTATTAAATTTAGGAGTTAATATCATATTACAAACAACTTCACTTGATGATTCTTTAAAAGTTCAACTAACTAATCTTTTGTATCAGGCAAGTGGAATTAATGGGATGATTTATGGGCAACAACAAGATCTTTATTTTGAAAATCGAAAAGCTGATTTATCTCAATTAGAAGATATCCATAAACATAAAACAGGAGAGTTAATTTCAGTTAGCATGCAAATGGCTGCCTGTATCGCCAAAAAAAGTGATCTTGATGCATGGAAACAACTAGGTTTTGACTTAGGTTTAGCATTTCAAATTCAGGATGATATTTTAGATGTTACAGGGACGACTGAAGAGTTAGGAAAAAAGGTTGGAAGTGATTTAGAAAATCATAAATCTACTTATGTAAGCTTGATAGGAGTCGAAGCTTCACAGAAAAAAATCGAAGAATTATTCCAAAAATGTTATGAAAGAATTTATGCAATGCAAATTAATCATGGATTGATTTTAGAATTGTTTATAAAAATTTTGAAAAGGGTGAGTTAAATGAAACTTGAGCAAATCAAGAATCCTCAGTTTTTAAAACAATTAAATATTGAAGAACTAGAAGAACTGGCTGATCAAATCAGGTCGTTTATTATTCATCATGTATCTGAAACAGGCGGACATTTTTCTAGTAATTTGGGGGTTGTTGAATTAACAATTGCTTTACACTATATTTTTGATTCACCATTAGATAAAATCATTTTTGATGTTGGACATCAATCTTATGTTCATAAAATATTGACAGGACGTGCTGCACAATTTTCAACACTTAGACAATATAATGGTTTGAGTGGCTTTCAAAAGAAAAAAGAAAGTATTCATGATGTATGGGAAGCTGGTCATTCATCAACAGCATTATCAGCAGCTATTGGAATGGCTATTGCTAGAGATTTAAATCACGAACAAGGTGAAATGATATGTGTTGTAGGTGATGCTGCACTTATGAGTGGGGAATCATTTGAGGCGCTTAATTATATTGGATCTGTTGATTCTAAAGTGATTATTATTCTTAATGATAATAATATGTCTATTTCTAGAAATGTTGGTGGCTTAAGTAATTTCTTTTCTGATATTCGTATGTCTACGCAATATAAAAACGCTCGTAATAATTATATTTCTTTTTTGAGTAAATCAAATTTAGGAAAAAAAGTTTATAAAATAACAAAAAAAGTGAAAGATCAAATAAAAAACAATGTTATTAATGATAATATTTTTGGTGAATTTGGTTTAGATTATATAGGACCTATTAATGGTCATGATTTTCATGATCTTTTTAATGCTTTGAGTTTGGCATCTGAAATGGATCATAGTGTTGTTGTTCATGTCCATACTGTAAAAGGAAAAGGATACCCTCTTGCTGAAAATGATTACTATGGAGTTTATCATGGTGTTGCTCCATTTGATTATCGTGAAGGTATTCGTTCAAAAGAAAGTTCTATGATTAGCTGGAGTGAAGTTGTTGCAAGACATATTGAAAAATGGATGTATGAAGACCAGGACATTGTAACAATTACACCAGCAATGATATCAGGAAGCTGTCTGCGTCATATTTTTGATACTTTTCCTGATCGTGCTTTTGATGTAGGCATTGCTGAAGAACATGCTATGACTTTTGCTGCTGGACTTTCAAATGCTCAAAAGAAACCATTTATTACTATTTATTCTTCTTTTTTACAGCGTGCATATGATCAGATCAACCATGATATTGCAAGAATGCAATTACCATGTCTCATAGGCGTGGATCGTAGTGGACTTGTTGGTGCAGATGGTGAAACACATCATGGCGTTTTTGATATGAGTATTCTTTCATCTATTCCAAATCTTGTTATTATGACACCTAAAGATGCTATTGAAATGAAAATGATGATAAATACTGTTTTTCGTCACTTTCAACATCCATATATTCTCAGATTTCCAAAGGGGAATATTGAAGATAAAGATGTTTCTTTAGATAAGGAGATAAGTATAGGATCATGGGAAAAGATTATCTTTGATTCACAGAATGCTTTAACTATTATGACTTATGATGTAAAAGTTGATCGTGTTGCTCATTGGCTTATGACAGAACAATTACCAGTTAATTTAATTAATGCACGTTTTATTAAACCTATGGATGAAAATATTCTTGATGAACTGTCTCAAACACATCAACATATACTTGTTTATGAAACTGATTTGATGATTGGGTCGTTAGGTGCATCTATTGCTCATTATTATTCAAGAAAGAAAATGCCTATGACTATTGATTATATAGGAATTGATGACCATTACACACCTCAGGGAGATTTAGACACATTATTCAAAATAGAGCATATACATTTAGATGATTTAAAACAAAAAGTAAAGGAGATACTTGATGAAGAAGGAAAGAGTTGATATTCTTTGTGTAGAACAGGGATTATTTGATTCTCGCGAAAAGGCAAAGCGAGCTATAATGGCGGGAATCGTTCGTGATGATTATGACTATATTGATAAACCTGGTACTAAAATACCAGTTGATTCACATTTGTATATCAAAGGAGAAAAATTGCCTTATGTATCACGTGGCGGACTAAAGCTTGAAAAAGCTATTCAAATTTTTAATTTAGATTTAAATCATCTATTAATGCTTGATATTGGTTCTTCTACAGGAGGATTTACAGATTGTGCTTTACAACATGGTGCTAGAGAGGTTTATGCATTAGATGTTGGAACAAATCAGTTAGTCTGGAAATTAAGAAATGATCCTCGTGTTCACGTTTTAGAACAAACAAACTTTCGATATGCTACAATGGATTTATTTCAATATGGTCAACCGGATTTTGCGAGTATTGATGTTTCGTTTATTTCGTTAAAACATATCTTTCCTGCTTTATCTCAGATTTTAAAAAAGGATTCATATTGTGTAGCTTTAATTAAACCACAATTTGAAGCTGGCAGAGAAGATGTAGGAAAACATGGAATTGTTTCTCAACCTGAAATTCATCAAAGAGTCATTCAAGAAGTTATTACATATGCCCATGAACAAGGATTTTCTTTACAGGGACTGACTTACTCGCCAATTACTGGAGGAGAAGGGAATATTGAGTTTTTAGGATGCTTTATTCATCGTCAGAATGTAGATAAAGATATAGATATTTATAAAGTTGTCGAAGAAGCACACAGCCATTTTAAAGGGTAGGTGAAATACATGTTAAAAAGTTTATATGTTTCATCATTTGTTATTATTGATAAAATGAAAATTGATTTTCAAGAAGGAATGAGCGTTATTACTGGAGAAACAGGAGCTGGAAAATCTATTGTGATTGATGCTATTGGACAATTATGTGGTAACCGCTCTTCTGCTTCATTTGTCAAAAAAGGATGTTCAGAAGCTGTCATTGAAGGTGTTTTTGATGTGACTGTGACACCTCAACTAGAAGCTATATGTCAGCAATTACATATAGAAGCTGATGACGAATTTATTATTACAAAAAATATTCAAAGTAATGGTAAGAGTCAAGTTAAAATCAATTATCAATCATCTACTCATAATGCTTTAAAGTTATTAATGCCTTATTTGATTGATATTCATTCTCAATTTGAAACACAAAAACTTTTTGCTCAAAAAAATCATATCCTTTTATTGGACGAATATGCAAAAGATGAGCTACAAGATCTTTTCTTAGATTATCAAACTCAATTTCAACAATATAAAGATATACAACAACATTTGAATCAAACTATTCAAGAAGATATGTCAGATGAACAGCTTGATTTTTTAAAAAGTCAATTAAAAGAAATTGAAGAAGTCAGTTATACAGATGATGAAATAGATCGTTTTGAAGAAGAATTAAAAATATTACAAAATTATGAGAAAATGAATGCATGTATTCAAAATTTTGAACAACTTATGAATAATGGTCAAGGTGTTTTACCAAAATTAAAAGAGGCTACTTATGAAATTCAATCATTATCTTCTTATCAAGAGTTTGAGGAACCTGTAGAAAGTATACAAAATCTTTATTATAACTTATTAGATATTACAGAAAATATACTGGATACATATCGTTCTTTTCATTTTGATGAATATCGTTTTAATGAACTTCAAGATATTTTATTTAAAGTCAATAGATTAAAAAGAAAATATGGTTTTACAATGCAAAATATTCAGGAATATCATGATGAATTAATACAAAAAATTCAAACTATTGAAAATAGAGAAGAATATATTTTACAGCTTCAAAATAAGCTTCAGCAACAAGAAAAGAAAACAAAAGATATCGCAATGCAAATGCATCATATACGTAAAAAATATGCTAAAAAATTTGAAGCTGATATTCATCAAGAACTCCAAGACTTATATTTAGATAAAGCTATTTTTAAAGTTCAAATAAAAGAATCTCAAATGCTTCAGCCACTAGGATGTACTAATGTACAATTTATGGTTTCTATCAATCAGGGACAGGATTTAAGCCTTTTAAATGAAACAGCGAGTGGGGGAGAAATTTCACGTATAATGTTAGCAATTAAAACAACAATTTTAGAATATAACAGTATTGATACTATTATTTTTGATGAAATTGACACTGGTGTTAGTGGAAAAGTTGCGACGAAAATTGGAGAAAAAATGAAAAAAACAGCTTTAAAAAAACAGGTTATTTGTATTACTCATTTACCTCAAGTTGCAGCTTTGGCAGATTATCATTATTGTATTGAAAAAAAATCAACTGATGATGAAACTATCACTTCTATTCATCTTCTAGATTCTAACCAAAAAATTATAGAAATTGCAAAAATGTTATCTGGTGAAACTATGACTCAAGAAGCTATAGCAAATGCTAAAAAATTATTAGATGCATAAAATAAAGCATATATGCCAAAATAAAATGTAATCAATTTGATTACAAGGAGGTGTATATGCTTTGCTTTTTAAAAAGTTGAGTATATCACTCATCACTGTCGTTTCATTAGTATTCCCATCCTTTCAAGTCTTTGCAGCAGATGTTATTCTAGGTGGTCAATCAATAGGTATCGAGCTTGATTATGAAGGTGTTATGATTACTGGAACTTATGATATTTCTATTGACAATCGTCCTTATAATCCTGCAAGTGATGGCTATCAGTCTGGTGATTTAATTACGCAAGTGAATCAGCAGAATGTAGAATCTATTTCAGAGTTAATGGAATCTGTTAAAAACAGTGTAGAAAAGAATCAAAAAATTATGATAACCTTAAAACGTCAGAATAAGACCATAAAAAAAGAATTGAAATTTCAAAAAAAAGATGATCAATTTACGACTGGACTTTATGTTCAGGATGGTTTAACTGGCATAGGGACGATGACGTATTATAACCCTGAAACACATCACTTTGGAGCATTAGGACATATGATCTATGATACTTCATTATCAAGTGATACAACGATTAAAAATGGAACAGTTTATAATTCGTATGTTAAAAAAATAAACCCTTCTCAAAATGGAAATCCAGGAGAAAAAATTGCTGAAATCGGTTCTATTGAAATAGGAAGATTGTATGAAAATAATAATTATGGTATTTATGGCCAATATACAAATCTTTCTGATCAACTTCAAACAATTTCAACAGCTTCTATGGATGAGATTGAATTGGGAGAAGCTTATTTTTTAACTGTTCTCAATGGTCACGAAGTCAGTCGTTGTTCAATTCGCATCACTGATTTAAAGAAACAAAACGAACCTGATGTAAAGGGTATAACTTTCGAAATAACAGATGAAGAAGTTCTGTCATTAACAAATGGTATTGTTCAAGGAATGAGTGGTTCACCTATCATTCAAAACAATAAACTCATTGGATGTGTAACACATGTTGACATAAACAATGTTCATCAAGGTTATGGATTATATATTGATTGGATGCTTAAAAACGACAAATAGAAAGAGAATCCTGCTAGATTCTCTTTTTCTTATTTCAACACGATTAGACTTTTTAACAAACTTTATGTCGAAAAAAGCAGTGAAAATTTTGACGAATAGATATAAATTCATTTTTTCACATTTATTTTTTGTATAAAGACTAGGAATATGAATTTGACACATATATAATAAATTTGCTGATGAGAAGAAATCGAAAGGGAAAATTGGAAATTATGAAAACATTTATTGCTATCGAACAACCAGAGTTATTGGAAAATATAAAATATAATTTAGAAAAAACAAATAAAATGACTGTTGTTGGAACGGCACAAAATGGTATTGATTGTTTAAATTTCTTTAATCAAAGAACTTGTGATTTATTAATTATTGATCTGATGTTATCTGAAATTGATGGCCTTGGCGTTTTGAAAAAACTAAAAGAAATGAATAAACAATCTTTTCAAAAAGTTATCTGTATTACCCAATTTACAAATCAGACAATTTGCAATATGTTAGAAGAACTTGGTGTCACTTATTGCTTTAAATATCCTTTTGATATTCAACACTTTATTCAATCAACACTATATATTACTGCTTCTGAATTCCAAAAAACAGATTTAATGGATCAGGATGAATCTGAAAAATATAAAAAAGTGAAGATTGAAAATGAAATCACAGAAATTTTACATGAAGTTGGAATACCTGCTCATATTAAAGGTTATATGTACTTAAGAACAGCTATTTTAACAACATATTATAATATTGAAATTCTTGGTCAGGTTACAAAAGTTTTATATCCAGATATAGCAAGAATGTATAATACAACTTCATCTCGTGTAGAAAGAGCTATTAGACATGCTATTGAAGTCGCATGGAACAGGGGAAATACAGATGCTATTGATGATATATTTGGTTACACTGTTTCGGCAGTTAAAGCGAAACCAACAAATTCAGAATTTATTGCAATGATTGCTGATAAATTAAGATTAGCACATAAAACTGATCATGTAAAAAAAGAAAGTCTTTATAATTATAAAAACTATATGTTAAAATAGTTATGAAAGTTGAGGTGATTTCTTTGCAAATTATTTTTCATATTGATTTGAATGCATTTTTTGCAAGTGCTGAAATCTCTCAAAATCCTGATTTAGAAGGAAAACCTATTGTTGTCTGTCGTGAGTCACGTCGCAGCATTATTACAACTGCCTCTTACGAAGCAAGAAAATATGGAATTCATTCAGCAATGCCTTTATTTCAAGCAAAAGAACTATGTCCACAATTGATTACTGTTCCACCTCATTTTCAACTATATAAAACTCTATCTCAACAATTTTTTGAGCTTATCTCATCTTTTTCAAAAAAACTTGAAGTCGCAAGTATTGATGAGTGCTATGTTGATATGACAGAATATATTCAACATCAGCATATCCATCCATATCAAGCCGCTAAAGACATTCAAAATCATGTTTTTAAAACTTTAAAATTACAATGTTCTATTGGTGTTGCGCCTAATAAATTTCTTGCTAAAATGGCTAGTGATATGAAAAAACCAATGGGGATAACCATGATTACAAATCGTAATTTTAAAGAAAAACTTTGGCATTTACCTGTAGGGGATATGCATGGAATTGGGAAAAAGACTGTTCCAAAATTACAGCAAATGGGAATTTATACTATTGGTGATTTGGCAAAATATGAAAACTATGAAAAAATAAGAACTATTTTTCAAAAGAATACATTTATTGTTTATCAAAGAGCTAATGGCAAAGATTTCTCTAAAATCAATTATGAGAAGAATGAGTTAAAATCAGTTGGAAATTCAACGACTTTTGAAAATGATAGTCATGATGAAGAATTCATTAAATCTGTTTTTCATTCTTTATCACAGGAAGTTTCAAATCGTGCTAAAAAAAGAGATCTTGTATCTAATTCTATTTCTATTACACTTAAATATACACGAGAAAAATCAAAAACAAAACAAACTATTATTGATCAATATACAAATGATTTTGATATCATTTATGCGACAGCTTTATTATTGTTTGAAAGTATTTATAATGGTGAAAATTTACGTCTTGTTGGTGTCAGTTTAAATAATGTTGTTCATGTTCAAGATTTAAATATACAGTTATCTTTATTTGGTAAACAAGGGAATCATTTATCTCATCATTCTCAAACTGATCAGTTTATTCATCAATTTAATGAACACTTTCCTGATATGAAAGTTATGAAAGCATCCTCACTTATTGAAGATGATGAAATTCAAAAAAAGTATCTCAAAAATAATGAATAATTTAAAAGAACGCTCATATGCTTTACAGAGGTGATAACATGAGTGTTTTTTTACAGCGTTTTATTCAAAATAAAAAATATATACTTATTGCAATTGGGGTTACTGGATTAATAGGTTTTTTATTTGGATTTTATCAGTATACGCATACACAGGAACCTATACAAAAGTTTTTCCATTATTTATTTTATTTAAATATTGAAAGTTATACAAATCATTACCAATTATATATTATTCAAAGTGGATTATTGATTTTTATTTGTACATATTTAAGTACGAGTTATGTAGGACAATTAGGTTTGTTATTTATAACTTTTTTAAAAGGATTACAAATATCATTTTCTCTACAATATGTTTTATCTGTTGTTCAAATGAATGTAATTATGGTTATTTTAATGTTATGTGAAATTCTTTTTGAAATCATCATAGTTTCAATTATTGTTTATATTGGCCTATATATATCTAGTTATGTGACATTAGTTAATTTTTATATCGAACAGAATTTTAATATCAAAAGTATTTTAAATTATCGACTTAATTTTATTATTGCCTCATTGATTGTACTCACATGTTCATTAGCTTTTCGATTATATATTGTTCCTTTATTTTAGAAGTGACTTTAGTAGTTTTTTTTGATAAAAATTGTTATAATAGCAATGGTGATGTATTTTGAAATGTAAAGATGCTATGTTGGAATATCGAGAGTATATGATTGTTGAAAAAAATTATAGTCAGCATACTGTTCATGCATACCAAAGAGATATTAAACATTTTTTGGATTATGTTTTTAAGATATATGAAATTCAATATATCGAGGATGTAAACAAGGATCATGTATATTCATACTTAAAAACAATGCGTCAAAAATTAAGTGATGCGACTATTGATCGTCATATGATATCTTTAAGACAGTTTTATCAATTTCTCATTAAAGAAAAAATTGTTTCTCAAAATATAATGAGTTCTTTTGAAATGCCAAAGCGTAAAAAATATCTGCCACAGGTTTTAAGTGAAGAAGAAATGTTTCAATTATTAAATTCTATTGTTGTAAAAGATGCCAATTCATCACGAAATCGTTGTATGGTAGAAGTTTTATATGGATGTGGTTTGCGTGTGAGTGAAATGTGTTCATTAACTTTGCAAAGTGTGAATATTCAAAAAGGATTTGTTAGATGTGTTGGAAAAGGAAATAAAGAAAGAATTATTCCAATGAATAAAAGTTGTGGACTTCTGCTCAAAGAATATATTGAAAAGTACCGTGATGAACTTTGCAAAAAAGGAACAACACCTTATCTTTTTTTAACTCAAAATGGAAAAGTAATGACGAGAGATGATTTTTATCATATTCTTGAACATTTAGTGAAAAATAGTGGTTTAATGAAACACATAAGTCCTCATACTTTACGCCATACTTTTGCGACACATTTATTAGAACATGATGCTGATTTACGTTCAATTCAGGAAATGCTAGGGCATAGTGATATTTCAACAACAACTATCTATACACATGTATCACAAAATAAAGCAATTGAGGATTATCGTCAATTACATCCTAGAATGCAAGAAAGGAACAAGAAAAATGGAAAAATATAAACGTGTATTTTTAATAGTGTTAGATTCATTAGGTATAGGAGATGCACATGATGCTGCACAATTTGATGATGTTGGTGCAAATACTTTAGGTCATATCTGCGAAAAAGTAGGGGGGCTAGATGTTCCTTGTTTAGAAGGAATGGGTTTAGGAAATATTGGTCAATTTCAAGGTATTCATGCTTTAAAAAATCAATTAGCTTATACTGCGAGACTTGAAGAAGTTTCCAATGGTAAAGATACAATGACTGGACATTGGGAAATGATGGGATTACATATTACCAAACCTTTTAAAACATTCACTGAAACAGGATTTCCAAAAGAATTCATTGATCTATTTGAAGAAAAAACAGGTCGTAAATGTGTTGGAAATTATGCTGAAAGTGGCACAAAAATACTTGATGACTGGGGTGAACATCAGATAAAAACTGGTGATTGGATTGTTTATACATCAGCAGATTCAGTATTTCAAATTGCTGCTAATGAAGAAATTATACCTCTTGAAGAATTATATAAAGCGTGTGAAATTGCTAGAGAAATTGCAATGGATGACAGATGGAAAGTCGGACGCATCATTGCCAGACCATTTGTTGGTAAAAAGAAAGGTGAATTCGTAAGAACAGCTAATCGTCATGATTTAGCGTTAAAACCATTTGGTAAAACTGTTTTAGATAGTCTTAAAGAAAATCAAATTGAAGTCATTGGAATTGGTAAAATACCAGATATATTTGTTGATCAAGGTATTACACGTAAAGTTAAAACTGTTTCTAATCATGATGGTATGGAAAAAACAATAGAAATTGCGAAAGAAGATTTTCGTGGATTAGCTTTCTTAAATTTAGTAGATTTTGATGCTGTTTATGGACATCGAAGAAATCCTGAAGGATATGGACAAGCCATTGTTGAATTTGATCATCAGTTAGAAGAATTATTATATTGTTTAAATAGTGATGATTTGTTAATGATTACTGCTGATCATGGAAATGATCCAACATACAAAGGAACAGATCATACACGCGAAAATGTTCCACTTATCATTTATAGCAAGTCTTTACAAATGCCTAAACATTTAGGACTGTTAAAAAGCTATGCAGTCATTGGAGCAACCATTGCAGATAATTTTGATGTTGAAAATCCTGGTATAGGATCATCTATATTAAATCAAATCATCTAGGAGAAATCTATTATGAATTCACAGGACACTAGACATGGCATTATGATAACTTTAGGAGGTACTCTTATTGGTGCTTTGTTATATATTTTTGCTTTGTCTTTAGATAATCATTTTGTCATTATAACAAATTATATCATCGCAATGATATTGTATACTTGTTCTTTTTTAGCTGCATTTCAACAGTATAAAAAAATGTCTTCTCATCTCATGATATATATTCTTATATTGATTATCATAGTTTTGGCTATAAGTACATATTCTTTTGTTTCAATATTCTTATAAAATTCACATAATATATATTATACGAAGTTTTATATACTTTTAAAAAGTCTTATTACTGATTTATAAGACTTTTTATTATGTTTAAATATGACTCCCCTGCATCCCTGCATATTTATGAGCAAATTCCCATTTATCTTTATTTATATTGACATAGATATTCTATATCTAAATAATACATTGATTTTTTGGATTTTTCTTCATAAAATTTTTACAAAATCAATCATAATAAATGGAATTATTGAATATTTCGGTGCAACAGAGCCATGCTGATCACTGTTGAGAGCCACCCTGTCCGTTTTTCGGAGCCACCTATTTCGCTATGAGAGCCACTTGATAATAAAATTAAATAATCGAAAAC